>JAGOBP010000151.1 GCA_017999195.1 Thermoflexales bacterium | reverse complement strand
GTATAGGGCACGGTTGCAGTCAGCGTGGTATTCCAGATTTCAGCCGTTCCAAAACTCGGCTCCAACGCCACAAAATAATCGGTGCCGGCTGAACATGGTCCCCAACCGTGGCCAGTACCCAAATTGTTGTCCGAGTCCAGGCACACCGCAAAATAACCGGCTTCACTCCAGTCGGTGTTACTGAGCGTATCGAACCGCCAATACAGATAGGTTGGATCGTTCGTCACATAAATGTTCGTGATGCCGACTTCACCGTACGCCGAGGGCAACGTGTTCGTGTAGACCATCTCTGCCGCGGACCATTCCGCAGGGTTTCCGTCTACGACGATTGATTTGGCGTATGCTACGCTGAAGATAAGCACGAGTAGCATAAGAACGATGCTGCCGATTACCGCCAGCCGCAATTGTTTCTGCATGCCGACCTCCCTGACAGTTTGAATAAAACGAGTGTGCTTAAAGCCATGCAGTTGATTTATCAACCAGCCGCAAACCGCCCACACCCCAATATCATTAAACCAAGATTAAGATACACTTGCTCTTCTTTTCACGCATCATCCTCAGGCACAGATTGTAGACCGATCCAGAGACCAGTTTTGGACCTATCCGATCGGCCAGGTCGGTCTCACCCGTTTGATTGAGTTATCGGCCAGGTATTTGACTACCCTGTGGGCGCTTGTCATAGCAGATGACGCAAATTAAGCTTGGAAAATTTCAAAAAACAGGGTAAACTCGGGCGCATTGCCATTCTTCATCTCACTCAAAGGGGCCACCGATGATTCAATGCAACCTCACCAAAGACGAGCGGGAAGTTCTGATTGATGTCCTTGAGGCGGAAGTCAAAACGCTGCGCCACGAAATTCATGACACAGACACCTCAGCCTACAAGGAAGACCTCAAAAATCGTGAGCGCGTCGTCAAGCATGTCTTGAGCCAACTACAAGGCACGCCTGACACAACGGCCTAATTACCCACACCACCCACATAGCAAAAACGTCCGACCCAAATGGGTCGGACGTTTTGTTATGAGCGGGTCGTGCTTCTACTTCGTAGCAGGCGTTCGCAAGTGACAGGCGGCCAAATGTCCGCCCCCCAAATCAATCAACGGCGGTTCCTGCTGAGAACAAATCTCAATCGCCACCGGACAACGCGGATGGAAGCGGCAGCCCGTCGGCGGATTTAGCGGACTGGGTACATCGCCCTTCAGCAAAATGCGCTCACGCTTGATCTTGGGATTATGCACCGGGATGGCCGACAACAACGCCTGGGTATAAGGGTGTTCTGGATTGCGATACAACTCCACCCGATCGGCCAGTTCCACCATCTTGCCCAGATACATCACCGCCACCCGATCGCTGATGTGCTCCACCACGCTCATATTGTGCGCGATGAAAATGTACGTCAGGCCAAACTCGCGCTGCAACTGCTTCAGCAAATTCAACACCTGCGACTGAATCGACACATCCAGCGCCGAGACAGGCTCATCGCACACCAGGAACTTGGGTTGCAGCACCAAGGCCCGCGCAATGCCGATACGCTGTCGCTGACCGCCCGAAAATTCATGCGGATACCGCTTGGCATGATAATCTTCCAACCCCACCTTGTGCATGATTTCCAGCACCTGGCGGTGCCGTTCGCGCGCATTGCGCACACCATGCACCAACAGCCCCTCACCGATGCTGTCCCCAACCGGCGTGCGCGGATCGAGCGAGGAAAACGGGTCCTGGAAAATGATCTGCATCTCGCGGCGCAGATTTTTCAAATCAGTCCCTTTGGCCTGCAAAATATCGCGCCCATCAAATTTGATTGAGCCGCTGGTCGGATCGATCAGGCGCACCAGCATCCGACCGATGGTCGTCTTACCGCAGCCCGATTCGCCCACCAAACCCAGCGTCTCGCCGCGCCGCACGGTAAAGTTCACACCCTCGACGGCCTTCACCTGCGCGATCGTGCGTTGCAACACGCCGCCGCGTACCGGAAAATACTTCGTCAGATTCTCAACCTCGATCAGGTTGTCTGTTGTAGTGTTGGTCATCGACCACTCAAACCGGGTCGCATCAGTAGAGACTGGCATGCGTCATTCGCCTCGATCACTTATACAGCCAGCAACGGGCCGTATGCTGAACGCCGACCGGAATCAGGTCGGGCATCGTCTGCGTACAAATCTCAAGATTATTCGCCACGCGCGCCCGGCAGCGCGGCGCAAACCGGCAACCGGCGGGCAAGCCGATCAAGTTGGGCACATTGCCGGGAATCACATCCAACTCATCCTTGATTTCACCCAACACCGGAATCGATCCGATCAAGCCCTGCGTATACGGGTGCTTGGGATTTTTGAACAACTCATCGGTGGTGGCTTCTTCGACGATTTGCCCGGCGTACATCACCGCAATCCGATTGGCCATCTCGGCCACCACGCCCAAGTCGTGGGTGATCAGAATGATCGCGGCCTGATATTCTTGCTGCAATTGCCGCATCAAGTCCAGAATCTGCGCCTGAATCGTCACGTCGAGGGCCGTCGTTGGCTCGTCGGCGATCAGCAGATCGGGCTTGCTGGCCAACGCCATCGCGATCATCACACGCTGGGCCATGCCGCCCGATAGTTCGTGCGGATAGGCATTCACGCGTCGTTGCGGGTCGGGGATGCCCACCTGCTCCAGCAGTTCAACCGCGCGCGCCCAGCCCTGCTTCTTGTTCATACCCTGATGAATCTGCAACACCTCCGCCAGTTGATCGCCCACCTTGAACACCGGGTTCAGCGACGACTGTGGCTGCTGAAAGATCATCGCAATGCGGTTGCCGCGAATCTTGGTCATTTCGCTCGTGCTCAGTTCGAGCAGATTGCGGCCGTCAAACAAAATCTCGCCGCCGTCGATCTTGCCCGGCTGGCTCACCAACCGCAGCACCGAGAACGACGTGACGCTCTTGCCGCAGCCCGATTCGCCGACGAGGCCCAGCACTTCGCCGCGTTTGATGTAGAAGTTGACGCCATCCACGGCTTTCACTACGCCGTCATGCGTGTAGAAACTGGTCCGCAGGTCGCGAATTTCCAGCAACTTTTCGTCTTGGCCGACGGCTTGATCAGTAGTTTTCAAGGAAGGTTGCGCCATAGTGATCGATTCAAAATGAGAAATTAGCGATACAGGCGCGGATCGAGCGCATCGCGCAGGCCGTCGCCCAACAAGTTAAAAGCCAACACCGTGATCATGATCGCGACGCCCGGAAAGATCAATAGATGCGGCGCATTGAACACGCTGTTGCGCTCGATGCCCAGCATGGTGCCCCATTCGGGATAGGGTGGCTGCTGGCCAAGGCCCAAGAAGCCCAGCGCGGCCGCATCCAGGATACCGCTGGCGATACCCAGCGTGCCTTGCACGATCAGCGGCGTCAGCGCATTAGGCAAAATACGCCGAAACAACAAACGGAGCGGTGAAGAGCCTAACGCCCGATCGGCGGCGACAAAATCTTGTTCCTTAATCGAAATCACGCTGGCCCGTACGATACGCGCATACACCGGAATCGACACAAAGCCGATCGCAAACAGCGCCGGAACCAGCGGCGACAGGTTGCCTTTCAGAATGAGCGGACGCAGAATCGCCACCAGCGCAATCGCCAACAACAGGCTCGGAAACGCCAGCAGCACATCCATCAGGCGCATGATCACATTATCGAACCAGCCGCCGATGTAACCCGCCAGCGCGCCGATCAGCGTCCCGATCACGATGGCGAACGTCACGGTGGAGATGCCGATGAACAGCGACACCTGCGTCGCATAGACCACCCGACTAAACAAGTCGCGCCCGTTGCCGTCCAGTCCAAACAGATACTCAGTCTGTTCAGCCGGACACCCCAGCAGATGAATACACGGCGCGCTGCGCGTCTTATTGTTGGGATCGGTAAAATCGATCGGATCATGCGTGGCAATCACCGGCGCAAAAATCGCCACCACCAGCAAGATCGACAAGATCGCCAGGCCCAGCTGGGCCGATCGGTTGCGCAACAGCCGCCGGAGCGTCGTCCGCATCAGGCTGCTGGGCGGTTCAAGCGCGTGTGGATCTGCAATCTTCAGGGTGTTCGTTGTCTGCATAAGTACTCCGCAGGGCCGCGTTTGGTTCTGTTCGCCCGCTAGTTTAGCCGCACGCGCGGATCGAGGTAAGCGTAGGAAATATCGACCAGCAAATTGACAAACACAAAGATCATCGCAATGGACAGCGTAAAGCCTTGCACCACCGGATAGTCGCGGGCAAAGATCGACTCGACCAGGAACTTGCCTACGCCCGGCAAGCCGAAGACGGTCTCCGTCAACACCGCACCACCGAGTAATGCACCAAACTGCAAACCGACGATAGTGACTAGCGGCAGCATGGCGTTGCGCATCGCGTGCTTGAAGACCACCACGCGCTCGATGACGCCTTTGGCGCGCGCCGTGCGGATGTAGTCCAGCCCCATCACATCCAGCAAATTCGAGCGGGTGATGCGCGCAATGATGGACATGGGGATGGTGCCCAGCGCAATCGACGGCAGAATGAGATGCCGCAGCGCATCACCCAAGACCTTCCAGTTGCCGGTGACCAAGGCATTGAAGGTATAGGTATTGGAGAGGAACGTGACGACTGTTTTGGGGAGGCCGTCCAAGTCCTGAAGCCCCCAGGTTTTGATCAAGGGCGAAATCGTCACGGCGGCGCTGAGGCGGCTGCCGGTAGGCAGTTGAAAGGGCGTGTCTTTCAAGGCCACGCCGAAGAAGGCGGCTAACAACAAACCCAGCCAGAAAATAGGCATGGACACGCCGATATTTGCGCCGATCATGGTAATGGCATCTACCGGGGAGTTGTGACGATAGGCCGAAATAATGCCGAGTGGAACGCCAAATAAGAGGGCGAACAGCATGGCCCCGATCGCCAGTTCCAGCGTCATCGGCAGCCGTTCCAGCAGGATGTCAAACACGGGGCGGCCAAACTTGATGGAGTTGCCCAGGTCGCCGTTAATCAGCCCGCCCACATAGCGCGTAAACTGTACGAAGACGTTGTCGTTCAGGCCAAAGCGTTCCATGAACGAGGCGCACCCCTGTTTGGTGGCCTTTTCGCCCAGCATGGCCGTACACGGATCGCCTGGAATGGCCCGCACCAAAACAAAGGTGACAAAGATAATGCCCAGCAAAACGGGAATAATGAGCAATAAACGGCGCAGCAAAAAACGTGCCATGGGGTCTTTCCCTACGCCCGCGCAAGATCACAGCCGAACTGTGCGCCTTGTGCAGATAGTGAATGGGTGGGACACACTCGCCCCACCCATTCACTTCAACTAGCCGCCGAAGCGGTCGACAATGTGACTAGGGCTTGACGTCGTTGTTCAAGCCGATGTACATGATGTTCAACGCCACGCGCGGATACAGCGTCAACGTCGAATCACCCTTGATCGCGTCAAAGTCGTTCGGATCGGGGTTATCGATACCGGTCGCTTCGCCCGACTTGAGGCTGGTCAAGCGCGCCGCGGCTTCCGAGTTCCACTTGAAGACCACGGTCTTCATCTTGGCCGGCTCGCCCCAGTAATTGGGGTTCGCTTCCAGGGTCAAGCTGTCGCCACGCACCCATTCCTTCACTAGGTACGGGCCGCTGCCCAGCGCGTCTTCCAACGGAGCGCCGCCGGTCTTCTCCAGATGCGCCGCCGACTGGATACCCAGCGAGCTGAAGGCGATCTTGGACGGGAAGGCGGGATCGGGCGCGCACAGCGTGAACTTCACGGTCGTGTCGTCAACGGCCTCGATCGACTTCATCAAGCCACCATAGTCGCAGTTGGGGGCTTCGTACTTGGTGTCGGTCGCGGTCGCGGGCGGCACTTCCAGGAAGGCCGTGAACAGGTAGGTCCAATAGTCGAAGTTGCCGGTGTTGCCCTTGTGCAGCGCATTGTTCTTGTCCCACTGCACGGCATAGCTCACCACAACGTCCTTGGCCGTCAACGGCGTGCCGTCCGAGAACTTGACGCCCTCTTGCAGCTTCACGGTCCACTCGGTCAGGTCGGCATTGGCCGTCGGCAGTTCGGCGATGTTCGCTTCAACTTCGGTACTGCCAATCTTGTACGACAGGAGTGGATCGAAGATCTGCTCGCAGGCGCGCAGGCTTTCGCCGTCGGTTTCGTCGGCGCAATACAGGCTCAGCGGTTCAGCATTTTGCACCCAGACAAAAACGTCCTTGCCGGGGGCTTCCATGACCTTGAAGGCCTCATTGCCCAGCGGGCTGGCGTGCGCGCCGGTCACATCGGCGCCGAACACGGTGGCCGAGCCGCCGTGCGCCACCGGGATCATCGGGACGTGCTGCTTGATCAACGTGTTGGCTTCAGCATACAACTTGTTGCGCTCGGCCTGATCGGCCAGCGAGGCGGCCTTGATCAGCACTGAAGTGATGTCGTCGAACTTCTTGCCGAACGAATCGTTGGCGCCCTTGCCAAAGTGCGCGTCCAGGAAGTTGGTCTGATCGGGATAGTCCGCACCCCAACCCAGCAAGAAGATTTCCAACTTGCCGTTCGAGGCATTGTCGAGGAACGTGCCGGATTCCTGCACGTCGATGGTGGCATTGATGCCCAGCTTCTTGAGCTGCGCCTGAATCTCTTCCGCCACCTTGCTCACCTGCGGCAGATAGCCGCGGACGACGTCGCGATAGGCCAGTTTGATGTCGAAGCCGTTCGGGTAACCGGCATCGGCCAGCGCCTTCTTGGCGGCTTCTAGGTCATACTTGTACCACGGGTCGCCTTCGCAACCGCCGGGGATCGCGCACGGCGTGAAGAAATCGGCCACACTGGAACCGGTGGGGTAGAATTTGTCGACGATGGCTTGCTTGTCGATGCCCATGGCAATGGCCTGGCGCACGGCTTCGTACTGCAACGGATTGCCGGGCGGCACAACCGGCGCGGGCACATCGGTCGGCTTCGGCGCGTCAGTGGGCTTCGGGGCATCGGTCGGCTTGGCAGGCGCGGGTGCCTGGGTCGCCGCCGGAGCGGGTGCCTGAGTGGCGGGTGCAGCGGCGGGAGCGCACGCCGCGCTAATCATCGCAACGACGGCCAACAGCGAAATGACCGCCCAAAGTTTACGACTGTGAGACATGGTTTCTCCTCCTAGAGAATGGTAAAGAGTTTACATCGAACAACGGTCGAGGTGATGCAAGCATGGTTGGGTGTGACTATCACCCCCTTTTAGAGTTTGACCGCTGGCTGCTCAAACTTCGCACCCACCGACACTCATTTGCGGGTTGTGCGAATGTTCTTAAACGGTTGGCGACACGATTGGATCAGGCTGGCTAGGGCCTGACCACGGAGGCACGACTACGCCGCTGTGCGGCCAGAAAAACTGGCGACCGCTTCCGGCACGGCGGCAAACACCCGGAACAAACTGGTAAAACCGATCATCTCAAACACTTCACGCACGCGCGGCGTCATATTGCACAACACCACATCGCCACCGGCGGCCTGTGCGCCTTTGCGCGCGCGCAACAAGGCCCGCAAGCCGCTGCTGCTCAGGTAGGCCACCCCCGACATATCCACCACCAGCCGGGCATGCTTGGCCGCCAGATGCTGATCCAGCACCGCTTCCAGCGCGGGCACCGTGACAGCATCCAACCGCCCCTGCGGCTCGATGCAGTAAACCTGATCTGCCTGCGCCTCAAATTTGATATTCACGCCTGTTTCCGTTTCACCATATACAAGGTATTGCCGTGGCCGGGCGCAAAACTAAACCGCACTTCATCCATCAGTTTGCGCATGAAATACAGGCCCAGGCCGCCTTCCTGCATCGAATCCAGACCGGCGCTGTCCCCGACCCGCGGCTCTGGCACTGATTCAGGATCGAAGGGATCGCCGTGATCGTGAATGACAATCTCCAGGCGGCCATATTCGGGCACGGCACAGCTCAGTTCAATCTCGCCGGCTTTGTCCGCATAGGCGTGCTCGATTACGTTGGAGCAGGCTTCATCGACGGCCATTTCGACATGGAATACGTCGTCATCCGTCAAACCGGCCTCACGCGCCGTCTGCGTCACAAATTCGGCAATCTGCGCCAGATATTCAAACCGCCCCGGCACCGTCAAGCGTTGCGCCTGCCCCATGATCGTTCCCGCCCGCCCTAGAACGAGCCGACTGCTTCAATCACATCGCCGTGGATCTTGAACACCGGCGTCAAACCAGCCAGGTCCAGCACCTCTTTGACACGACCCGACAGCTGCGCCAATTTCAAATCGCCGCCGCTCTTCTTGGCCGCCTTCAGTGTGGAGA
>JAGOBP010000150.1 GCA_017999195.1 Thermoflexales bacterium | reverse complement strand
TTTACGGCAAACGTCAACGCCTGCCCCAACGGATAGGCGCGCACATTATAGTTGCCGTCGTTGCCCAACTGCACACCCATCGCGCCCTGACCTTCGGGCGTTTCTGAGACCGTGCGCGGTGTCAGCGTCAGCGCGAATGTCTCCTCGCCGCGCTTCATTGTCAGGTTGACGGCTTGGCCGCGATGGGCACCGACGTAAGTCTGCACTTGATCGATACGGCGAATCGGTTCGCCGCCGACGGCCACAATGGCGTCGCCGGTTTGGATGCCCACTTGCTGTGCGGGCGAACCATCGGCCACGGCCCGAATCAGAATCGGGATTTCGGGATAGCCGATCATGTATGTGGCCGTGAACACGAGCAGGGCGGCGATCAAGTTCATGCCCGGCCCGGCCAGCAGCGTAATCGCGCGCCAGCGCTTGGGCGCATCGCCAAAACTGCCTTTGCCGCTCAGGCCTTCTTCGCCCAGCATCCGCACGAAGCCGCCCAACGGCAGCCAGTTCAGCGTGTATTCCGTGCCCGGATCGAATTCGCTGACTTCGCCGTAGAGAAACGCTTCAGTCGCGCTGAATTCATCGAGCGTGGGCGCGGTGACGGGCGTCTCTTCCAAGACCGTGATCGACTTGAGGATCAATCGGTCGTTGACTTTATCGGCCGTGGCGCGCACGACGTTGCCTTCTTCGAGTGTCTTGGGGAGTTTGAAGTTGCGCGGAATGATCACGCGGCGTGCGCCAATCAACATGACGCCCTGGCCGCGCCATAAGCGCAAGGCGCGGGGCGGATAGAACATGCCAAACTCCAGCACGCGAATGCCCGCGCGCTTGGCGGCGAGAAAATGGCCCAGTTCGTGAATGAACACGAGCGGCCCCAACACCAGTAAAAACGCAAACACCTGCATTCCGAGTGACATACCTGCCTACCTTCTTATGGCCTCAACTTTCATCGACTTATCAGTGATTATACCCTTGCGACAAGGGTCTGACAATGAGAAAAGGGTTAGAGTAAGCGGGCAGGGCCGCCGGCGTGCGTCGTCACGATGCGCTTCACGCCCGTGATGCGGCTTACGCGCTGCGCCACTTCGGGCGCGGCATCGGCCGGACACAGCACATGCACGTTTGGCCCGGCATCGATGGTGGTGCAGGCGGGCAGACCCGCGCGTCGCCACTCGCTAACGGCCTGCATCACAGCGAGGGTCGCAGGCTGCCAGTACATCAACACGGGCGATGACGTGATCATCACCGCGTGCATCATCAATGAATCCAGTTCGACCACTTCCGCTAAGGACGAAAAATCGCGCGTGAGTACAGCCGATCGAGCCTGCGCCAACCGATCGGGCACGGAGGCGACCCGGGCCGCTTGCAACGGACTGGTATCCGCCACCGCATGACCTTCCGTCGAACCCACCGCCTTGTGGCCCAGATCGATCAGCGCCACAACATCGTGCAAATCCCAGTGTTCGGCGGGCGCGATGGAGTGCGCGTAACTCGATCGATCATCGTCGCCCGTCGTCCATTCCACGAAGCCGCCCGGCACGCTACGACACGCACTGCCCGAACCCAGCCGCGCCAACCGCGACAGATCGGCTTCGCTTAGGGACAGCCCCGCCGCCGCACTGGCCGCCAGAGCCAACGCCGCAAAACCCGATGCCGATGAAGCCAAGCCCGCGCCTGCGGGAAATTCATTGCGACTATGCATGTGCGCGAACAAGTCAAGTCCGGCCAGGTGCCGCACCCGATCGAGCAACCGCACCACGCGGTCGCGGCCCGGCCCGCTGATCGTGCGACTGCCCAGCACGACGACATCCGCCGTCAACGTCGGATCGAATTCGACCGTCGTGGTCGTAGATAGGCCGCCCATGTTCATCGACAGCGAGGGATTGGAGGGCAGCCGCAAGGTTTGATCGCGATTGCCCCAGTATTTGATGAGGGCGATATTGGGATGAGCCACAGCCGTGGCGGTTCGATTGGACATTCGGCGTTTTGCCTCTGAGGTGAGTTTCTTGAGCGTCAGTTTACCATGCTCGCGCGAGTCAAGGCCACGCCGTGAATTGAACTTCGGGATAGGCGGCTGATGGCGCAGCCAGGAGCGGCGACAATTGTGACTTGAAGACCTGATCGAAAAACGCCAGGCTGTAGTCGTCGATGATGCGCGTCACGCGGTCGGCGCTGAGCGGGCCTTTCAAGCCCATCGCGGGAGCCAGCGGCGTGAGCGAGGGAATGTCGCTGAAATCATAGTGCGCCGTGCCCGCGATTCTCAGTTCGTAGGCGCTGCCACCCGGTGACTGAAACAACTGAGCGAACAGCCGATTATTCTCGGCCGTCGGCCAACGTTCGCTGAACATCGACAGGAACGGTTGCCGCAGACCGTTGACGTACACGTCAGCGGAAACGGGCGGCAGATAAGCATCCATCGTCAGGACGGCCTGACAGCGAACGTCGTGCGCGCAAAACTCGATCGTGGTGCCGCCGCCCATCGAGTGACCGAACACCCCCACGCGCGATAAGTCCAATCGGCCCGTGAAACGGCCAGCGGGATCAGCCGCGTTGAGTTGCGTGAGTTGATCGAGCACGAAGGCTAAATCGCCCGCACGCTGCTGCACCAGTCGCACGGCGGCCGCCTGAAGTTCGATCGGGGTGGTGCTGGCCGTCAGGATGGCGTCGTTGTGCAGGGCGACGCGCCCATCGGGAAACACGGTGGCGGCGGCATCATACGTGTGATCAATCGCCGCGATGATGTAGCCATGACTGGCTAACTGCTCGGCTTGATGGGTGTTTTGCGCGCGAAAGCCGCCCCAGCCGTGCGAGAAGAGCAGGACCGGATAGCGGGCGGCGGCGGGCGACACGGGCGCGTTAAGGTAGGCTTGCGTATTGACGTACTTCAGGTGATCGAGGAAAAACGACGGCAGGCTGAGGCGCGCACCTAGGGCCGGCCCCAGCACCGCGACGTTGTCCAGCCAGGGAGCAACCTGCGCCGTGGCCGTCGGCTCGGCGGGATACCAGATCTGCACCATCAATTCGCGCGGCTCACCGGCCCGACCGGAATAGATCTCCGTGCGCGAAGTATCCACCCAATGCACGGTGAGCGTGCCCACGCGATACGGCCCGGTCAGCGGCAAGTCCTGCGGAATGGGCAGTAACAGCGGCGGCAGCGCGACGATGATCAGCAGCAGACTGCCCAGCACACCGAGGGCAATCGTGGTAATTCGCCGCGACGTGGGGCGCGGTCGCGCCTGGCGCAACAGCGTCAACGCCAACACCAGCACGGTCAGGCCATAGGCGGGAACCAATTGCCAGCGGTAGCCTTCGATGAGGACTTGCGCAAGCATCAACAGCGCCGCCAGACCTGGCAGCCAATTCAGCCAGCGGGGACGTCGATTGGCGACCAGCAACCACCAGCCAAAGCGCAACAGATTGGGTAGTAGGAACAAGATTTCAAGAGGGCGCATAACTTACTTCCTTTGCTGAAATTTCTTCAGCCGCAGTAACGCCGCATTCGCTGTGACATTGTACCAGTTGGCAAAGATGCTGCTCGCTGGCGATTAAGTTTGACGCCGGATTGTAATCCCGCTACACTTACGAGTAGATTCGACGCGAGGTGACACGATGGCTGATCAGAATCGCAGCGGCGGCGCGGACATCAACGGACAGAATGTAAATGTTGGCGAGGATGTCGTCGGCCGCGATAAAATCGTCAGTAACGTCAACAACTACTACGGCGCAGCCACGCCGACAACGCGCCGGGCCGAATTGCCCCATCAGCCGTACTTCTTTGGCCGCGAAGACGAATTGCAGATTATCGCCGAAGCGCTTGATCCCGAATCCAATGGTTGGGGCGTGTTGATCGACGGGCCGGGCGGCATCGGTAAGACCGCGCTGGCTATTCGCGCCGGACATCTGGCCTCCGATCAAGTTTACCCGACCAAGATTTTTCTCTCGGCCAAGATTCGCGAGTTGACGCCGCACGGCGAGCAGAAGTTGGAAGACTTCATGCTGCCGAATTACCTGGCGCTGTTGTCGGAGTTGGCCTGCGAACTGGGCGAAGATGGGCTGGAACGAACCGAGCCGACTGAACGCGCCCGCGAAGTCCGTCGCTTGCTGGAGAACAGCCACGCGTTGATCATCATCGACAATCTGGAGACGTTTGATGAAGGCGAGAGTGCGCGGCTGTTTCAGTTTCTCAAGCGCTTGCCCCGTTCGTGCAAAGCGATCGTTACCAGCCGCCGCCGCACCGATGTGGCCGCTGAATTAGTTCGGCTCGATCGGTTGAATAAAGACGCCGCGCTAAAGTTGATCGCTCGACTGGCCGAGCGCAATAAATATCTGGCCCGCGCCACGCCAGCCGAGCGTGCTCAACTGTACGAGTATGCCAAGGGCAATCCGCTGTTGATTGAATGGCTGGTGGGCCAGCTGGGCCGATCAGGCAGTCGCTGCCGCAGTGTGGCCGATGCGCTGGACTTTCTGGAGAACGCGCCCGATCACAACAACCCCATCGATTACGTACTAGGCGATCTGGTGGCGACGTTGGACGATAAGGTGATGGACGTCTTGGCGGCCCTATCGTATTTTTATCTGCCCGCCAGTCCAGCCTGGGTGGCGCAGGTGGCGCGCGTGACAGAGGCTTACGCCACCACCGAGTTGGAAGACCTGAGCGAACGTGCCCTGGTCATCAGCGATGTTCAGTTTGAGAAGTATCTACTGCCTGGAGTGGTGGCGAGTTATTTGCGCCAGAAACATCCGGCGGCGCTGGCGCAAGCGGCTCAACAGTTGAGTGCCGACGTGTACGATCTGTTGCAACAGCATGGCGGCTTTGATGATCGAGCGGGGTTTTCCATTCTAGACGAGCATTGGCCGATGATTGCGGCGGCCTTGCCGCTCTTCCTGAAAGAAGATAATGCGCGACTGCAAAATGTCTGCCGGTGGCTGCATGCTTTTCTGAATGGTTCGGGTCGCTGGGACGAGAAAGTGCTGATCTATATTGAGGCTGAACAGCGCGCGGCGGCGGCTAACGATTGGCTCAACGCCGGTTGGCGGGCCTATAGCTTGGGAGTGACCTATCGTGAACGCAATCAGCTGCCTGAATTACTAGACTGTGCAAAACGCGTCGAAGTGTATTGGGCGGCTGCGCCCGATCGTGAGCGGGTCTTTGCCGAGCGACTCAATGGCCAGGTCGCCATTGCTGGACAAGATTATGTATCTGCCGTTGCGGCCTTTACCAAGTCGCTTGCTCTGCAGCGCGCATTGGATCCGAACGGATCGGATGTCGCGCTGGCCTTGAATAGCCTGGCGGTGGCAGAAATGCGCATCGGCGAATATGACGCCGCTGCGGCGCATTACGCTGAAGGGTATCAATTGGCAGAGAACTTAGGTCATGCCAAGAGTAAGGCTTTTATCAGCTGTAATCTGGCACGGTTGGCGCTTCGGCGTGAGAACTGGGCGCAGGCCGAAGAGTTAGCGCGGGCCGCATTTGTGTTGTTAGCGTCGGCGCGGATGGAGGACTTGAATGCGCGCAATAGTGTGACGCTGGCGCTCGCGCTCACCCGTCAGGGCCGCCCCGCCGAAGGCTTACCTTTCGCCCGCCGCGCCGTCGAAATCTTCACCAAACTCCGTTCGCCGAATTTGGCTAACGCCCAAGCGGTGCTGAAAGAGTGCGGCGGGTGAGGGCGCGGGCGGCCGTTAACGGACTTCCAAGCGGATAAGCGGACAGAAACGGACGCGCTCTTTGAACCAATCGCCCTGCGTGCGCGTAATCTAGTTCAATAGTGTGAGACTTTGATAGTCCGATAGTCCAATCACCAGTTACCAGTTACCAATCACCCACCTCCAACTTCCCATGTCCAACATCCAACCTGTCCAAACCGCCGCCCGCGCCATTCAAGCCAACATCGAGAAAGTCATTGTTGGCAAGTCGCCCGTCGTGGAATTATTGGTCGTGGCGCTGCTGTCGCCGGGGCATGTCCTCATCGAAGACGTGCCCGGTCTGGGCAAAACCTTGCTCGCCAAGGCCCTGGCCAAGTCATTAGGCTGCTCGTTTCAGCGCGTGCAGTTCACGCCCGACTTGCTGCCCAGCGACATCACCGGCGTCAACGTCTTCAACCAGCGCACCGGCGAATTTGAATTTCGCGCCGGGCCGATCATGTCCTCGGTCGTGCTGGCCGACGAGATCAATCGCGCCGGGCCGCGTACGCAATCGGCGCTGCTGGAAGCGATGGAAGAGCGGCAGGTCACGGTCGATGGCGTCACCCGATCGAGTCCGCGGCCCTTCCTCGTGATCGCCACGCAAAATCCAATCGAGTTGGAAGGCACGTTCCCGTTACCGGAAGCGCAACTCGATCGGTTCTTGCTGCGCCTCTCGATGGGTTATCCCGGCCCCGACGAAGAGCGTGAAGTCTTGCGCCGCTTCCGCGAAGTTGATCCCTTGGATCAAACCAAAGCCGTCGTGTCGGGTGACGACATCGTGGCCTTGAGCGCGGCCTGTCGCGGCGTGTACGTCAGCCCCGCCATCGAGACGTATGTGTTGGGGTTGGTGCGCGCTACCCGCGATAATGCCGCGCTGTCGCTGGGAGCCAGTCCGCGCGGATCGCTGGCGTTGTGCCGCACGGCGCAAGCCCTGGCCGCCATCCGTGGCCGATCGTTCGTCACGCCCGACGATATTCAACCGTTGGTCGTGCCCACGCTGGCGCATCGCTTGATCTTGTCCAGCCACTCGCGCCTGCACGGCAAAGCCGTCGCCGATGTGTTGAATGCCGTCATCGACAAAGTGCCGGTGCCGGTGGAAGAGAGTTGGTCGGAGCCAAAGCCCTGACGAGTGACGAGTGATGAGTGAAAAGCCAATCACTCGCACATGCGGTGCAGTGCTCCCGTCACTCATCACTTATCACTCGTCACTCGTTAATATGACCAGCAAACTCACCCGCTTCCTGCTGCTCGTCATCCTCGTAATCAGTGTGGTGGTGCGCAACCCCATGCTGTTCCTCTTCGACGTGATCGTGTTGATCATCGTGGGCACGTCGTGGCTGTGGGGGCGCTACTGCCTATCGGGCGTGAGTTATGCACGGCGTTTTGTCAGTGATCGCTTGTTCTTCGACGAAGAAACCGACTTGTGGATCGAAGTCACCAACGCCAAGCCGCTGCCCTTGACATGGCTAAAGACCGAAGACTCGCTGCCGCTGGAATTGAAATTGCAGCGCGCCGATTGGGGCTACTCGCCCGTGCCGCAGCATCGCACACTGTTGAACCTGTACAGCCTGCGCTGGTACGAAAAAGTGCGCCGCCGCTATCGCCTCAAGAGCGAGCGGCGCGGCGTGTTTGAACTGGGTCCGGTGCTGGTCTCGTCGGGCGATCTGTTTGGCTTTCGCACGCGCCGCACCGAATTAGCGACACCGCAAAGCGTGCTGGTGTACCCCAAGATCGTGGCGTTGGAGCAGTTGGGCCTGCCGCCCGCGCGGCCGTTGGGCGACTTTGGCAGCACGCGCCACATCATCGATGATCCTTTACGGCTGGCCGGTGCGCGCGATTATCAGGCCGGGGACAGCGTGCGCTTCATTCACTGGAAAGCCACGGCGCATCGCGGCGGCCTGCAAACCAAAGTGTTTGATCCCAGTTCTGCCCCGCACTGGATCATCGCGTTGAATACCCAAACGTTGGATCATTTATATGAAGGCGTCGTGCCCGATTTCCTGGAGACTGCGATCGTAGTGGCCGCTTCATTGTCTCATGCCGGATTGGAAGCGCGGCGATCGGTGGGATTGTTCACCAACAGCGCGGTGCGCGGCTCCGATCGGCCCGTGCAGCTGCCCGCCTCGCGCCACGCGCAGCAGGCCGTGCAGATACTGGAAGCGTTGGCGCAATTGACCCATCCGCCGTTGACGCCGTTTGAGAATTTGTTGCGCCTGGAAGGACGCCACTTGCCCTATGGCGCATCGGTCTTTGCGATCACACCCGTCGTCAATACGGCGATCGTCTCCACGCTGCTTGATTATCGAGCCAAGGGACATCCCGTCGCGCTGATCGCGATCGGCCGCCAACCCGATCGCGCCCTCATCCCGCTCGATCTGTCGCTGTTCGTCATCACCGAGAATTGGACGGAGATGAAGGCGTTGAAGATGGTAACAAGTTGATTGGTAATCGGTGATTGGTCAACTGGTAACCGGGTACCCAATCACCAGTTGACCAATCACCGATTGACCGATTACCATTCACTCGTCACTCGTCACTCGTCACTCATCATATCCATGACCCGCATCCGCTGGCTTGACCTCATCGTTCTCCCCCTTGCCGTCGCGATCATGATCGCGGCCTGGCTGGAGCCGTGGCTCATGTGGGTGATCCGCGCCTCGGG
>JAGOBP010000149.1 GCA_017999195.1 Thermoflexales bacterium | reverse complement strand
CAACGTCATCGCCACGCACACCACGGAATATCCGCTCTCTACGCCCAAGCCATTGTGGTCAGAGCAAGATCCGCTCGATTGGTGGCAGGGCACCGTGGCCAGCATCAAAGCCGCGTTGAGCAAAGCCAATCGCTCGGGCGAGGAAGTCGCCGCGATTGGCATGACGGGGCAGATGCACGGCCTGGTCATGCTCGATAAGGCCGATCACATTTTGCGGCCCGCGATTTTGTGGAACGATCAGCGCACGGGCGCGCAATGCGCGGAAATCACTGAGAAAGTAAGCGGCCTCGATCGCTTGTTGCAGCTGACGGGCAATCAAGTGTTGCCCGGCTTCACTGCGCCCAAGATCGTGTGGGTGCGTGAAAACGAGCCGGAAATTTACGATCAAACCGCACATATTCTGTTGCCTAAAGATTACGTGCGTTTTGGCTTGACGGGCGAATACGCTACGGAAGTGTCCGATGCGTCTGGTATGTCGCTGTTGGATGTGGCGAATCGCCGCTGGTCGGACGAGATGTTGAGCGCGCTGGACATTCCGCGCGAGTGGCTGCCCACCTGCACCGAGTCTGATGTGGTGTCGGGGCGTATCAGCGCGAGTGCGGCCAGAGCAACAGGCTTGAAGGCCGGAACGCCCGTCGTGGGCGGTGGCGGTGATCAGGCCGCGCAGGCCGTGGGCAGCGGCATTGTGCGCTCGGGTGTGATCTCGGTCACATCGGGCACGAGCGGCGTCGTGTTTGCGCACAGCGATCATTACGCGGCCGAAGCGCAAGGTCGTTTGCATGCCTTCTGTCACGCCGTTCCCGGCAAGTGGCACTACATGGGCGTGATGTTGTCTGCGGGCGGATCATTCCGCTGGCTGCGTGATGCCATCGGCGATGTGGAGAAGTCTGCCGCCAAGTTGATCGATGTCGATCCGTATGAACTGTTGACGCAAGAAGCCGCGCTCGCGCCGGTGGGCAGCGAAGGCTTGTTGTTCCTGCCGTACCTCACGGGCGAGCGCACGCCGTATCCTGATCCGCAGGCGCGCGGCGCATTTGTGGGTCTGACGTTACGGCATGGCAAATCGCATCTGGTGCGATCGGTGTTGGAAGGCGTGTCGTTTGGCTTGCGGGACAGCCTCGAATTGATCAAGGGTTTGGGTGTGCCCATCGAACAGGTACGCGCTTCCGGTGGCGGCGCGCGCAGCGCGGTGTGGCGACAAATTCAAGCGGACGTGTTTGGCGCAGAGCTGGTGCTGGTCAACGTCACCGAGGGCGCGGCGTTTGGCGCGGCCTTGCTGGCGGGCGTCGGCGCGGGCATGTTCAACAGCGTCGATGAAGCGGTGGCCGCGACGATCAAGATCACCGATCGGACTGCGCCGAAGCCGGAAAATGCCGCAAAATACGAGCGATTGTACCCATCCTATCGGGCGCTGTATCCGGCGTTGAAAGATACGTTCCATTCGTTGCCGGACTAAGCGGCGAACAAATTCGCGGCAACACCAACGCGAAGTCAGCCTGCGCCGACTATCGTACTACGCAACTATCTCACTATGCCCACTCGTTACCGAACCGCCGATCAAGCCTGGGTGCGCGAACGAAATTTATCGATCGTGCTGAATTACCTGTGGGAAGCCGGCGGCCCGATCGCGCGGGCGCGGCTGACCGAGATCAGCGGCCTCAACAAAAGCACGATCGGCAACTTGCTGACGCCACTGCAAGCGTGGGGCTTCGTGCGCGAGACCGGCACGCAGAGTCTGGGACCCGGTCGTCCCGGCGCGCTGATCGATCTGAACCCGGACGCGGGCCGCATCATCGGCGCGGAAATCGGCGTGGACTTCATCTCGGTGGTGCTGGCTGATCTGAAAGCCAACGTGGTGTGGCGGCGCAAGATCGATACGAACGGCGCGGCGAAACCGGGTCAACCGCAAGTGATGGTGCAAGCCGAGATGATCGTGCGTGAGGCGATGCAGCAGGCCGCCGCGAGTGGTCAGCGCGTGTTGGGCATCGGGTTGGGCGTGCCGGGCTTGATCGATCACGCGACGGGCACGTTGTTGTTTGCGCCGAATCTGGGCTGGAAAGACGTGCCGTTGCGTGAGATGTGGGGCGCGGCGTTTGGTGTACCCGTGATCGTGGAGAATGAAGCGAATGCGGCCGCGCTGGGCGAACGCATGTTGGGCGCGGGCAAGCAGACCGATCATTTCATTTATCTCAGCGCGGGCGTGGGTTTGGGTGGCGGCCTCGTCGTCGATGGCAAGTTGGTCGGCGGCGCGGGCGGCTTCGCGGGCGAGATTGGTCATATGACGCTGGTGCCGGACGGGCCGCAATGTAACTGTGGTAATCGCGGTTGCTGGGAAACGCTGATCGGGCCGACGGCGATTAAAGAGCGCGTGCAGCAAGCGGCAGCGTTGGGCCAAACGCCGATTTTATTGGCGCTGCCCGAAGTCAACGGCGATGTGGCCGCGATTCGCATGCGGCACATCCTCACGGCGGCGGAGCAGGGCGAAGTAGCCGTGTTGCATGTCCTGGATGAAGTAGGGCGTTATCTGGGCATCGGCATTGCCAGCTTGGTGAATGCACTGAATCCCAGTTTAGTGGTCTTAGGTGGGGTGTTGAGTCTGGCCGGGCCGTACATTTTGCCGCGCGCGCAACAAGAAGTCAACGCGCGGGCGCTGGCCGCCTCACGGGCGGGTGTAGAGATTGGCCTGTCGGCGTTTAAGTTCGATGCGTGCGTGATGGGCGGGGTCAGTCTGATCGTGCGGGAAATACTGGGCAATCCCGAGGTGTGGCAGCCGCCATCAATCGCGGGCTAAATTCGCCCGCAGTGGCGGGGACGGTTTTTTTCTTCGAGCTGAGAATCGGGTATAATTGCGCGCGTTGAAGCGCATGCTTGTTCGCTTGATGTCTCCACCGGTTGCGATGCACCATTTTCCACTTCTATAATGATGGAGCACCTATTGAAAGGAGGCGATGTCCCAGCCACTCAATCCACCCTACACCATCGTTGTAAATCGTGTTTGACAGTCCAATCCCATTAACCTGTTTTGGAGGAAAGTAATGAATCGCAGAACGAATCGCTCGCTGAAGATTTTGTCGCTGATGGCGGCTTTCGCCATGTTGCTCGGCGCGTGCGCCCCGGCGGCCACTCCGGCTCCTGCTGCCCCGGCTGCCCCCGCGCAACCCGCGGCCCCGGCGGCCCCCGCCGCTGGCGGCGGCAAGATCGGCATCTCGATGTCGGACTACTCGACGCAACGCTGGAAGGAAGAAGCCGATCTGATGAAGAAACTGCTGGAAGCCAAGGGCTACGAAGTCTTGGTCCAGGAAGCCAATCATGATGTGAAGCTGCAAAACGACCAGATCGACAACATGGTGGCGCAGGGTGCCAAGGGCTTGATCGTTGTGGCCGAAGATGGCGCAGCTGCGGCGACGGCCGTGGACAAGGCCGGCAAGGCGGGCGTGAAAGTCATCGCCTACGATCGGTTGATCAAGTCGACCGGGATTGCGGCCTACCTGTCGTTCAATAATGAAGAAGTGGGCCGCCAGCAGGCGTTGGGCGTGCTGAAGGCTGTGGACATCGACGGCGGCAAGTGGACGAAAGAGAATCCGCTGAAGTTGGTGAAGTTGGGCGGCAGCCCGACGGACAACAACGCCATTCTGTTCCGCAAGGGCCAGGACGAGATCGTTCAGCCGTATGTGGACAAGGGCGTGATCACGGTGGTGGCCGACCAGTGGGTGGACAACTGGGATGCGGCGAACGCGCTGAAGTTGATGGAGAACATCCTGACGGCGCAGAAGAATGCGGTTGACGCGGTTGTGGCGTCGAACGACGGCACGGCGCTGGGCGCGTTGCAAGCGTTGAAGGCGCAGGGCTTGGCGGGTAAAGTGCCAATCTCGGGCCAAGATGCCACCGCTGACGGCTGCAATAGTATCGTTAAGGGCGAGTTGACCGTGTCGATCATGAAAGACATCCGCAACCTGGCCCCGATCGCGACCGACCTGATGGACAAGTTGGTCACGGGTGCGACGATCCCCGAACTGAAGTCGTTCACCCTGGCCGCGCTGACGAACGATCCCAAGTACACGGGTGAAGTCAAGGCGCAGTTCCTGCCGGTTGATCAGGTTACCAAGGCGAACGTGTTCGAGCTCGTGGTGAAGAGTGGTTTCCAGAAGTATGACGATGTCTATCGTGACATCCCCGCCGATCAGAAGCCTGATCCCAACACTGGTGCGACGGCGGCCCCGGCGGCCCCCGCCGCTGGCGGCGGCAAGATCGGCATCTCGATGTCGGACTACTCGACGCAGCGCTGGAAGGAAGAAGCCGATCTGATGAAGAAGCTGCTGGAAGCCAAGGGCTACGAAGTCCTGGTCCAGGAAGCCAATCATGATGTGAAGTTGCAGAACGACCAGATCGACAACATGATCGCGCAGGGTGCCAAGGGCTTGATCATCGTGGCCGAAGACGGCGACGCTGCGGCGACGGCCGTGGACAAGGCCGGCAAGGCGGGCGTGAAAGTCATCGCCTACGATCGGTTGATCAAGTCGACCGGGATTGCGGCCTACCTGTCGTTCAATAATGAAGAAGTGGGCCGCCAGCAGGCGTTGGGCGTGCTGAAGGCTGTGGACATCGACGGCGGCAAGTGGACGAAAGAGAATCCGCTGAAGTTGGTGAAGTTGGGCGGCAGCCCGACGGACAACAACGCCATTCTGTTCCGCAAGGGCCAGGACGAGATCGTTCAGCCGTATGTGGACAAGGGCGTGATCACGGTGGTGGCCGACCAGTGGGTGGACAACTGGGATGCGGCGAACGCGCTGAAGTTGATGGAGAACATCCTGACGGCGCAGAAGAATGCGGTTGACGCGGTTGTGGCGTCGAACGACGGCACGGCGCTGGGCGCGTTGCAAGCGTTGAAGGCGCAGGGCTTGGCGGGTAAAGTGCCAATCTCGGGCCAAGATGCCACCGCTGACGGCTGCAACAGCATCGTCAAGAGCGAGTTGACCGTGTCGATCATGAAAGACATCCGCAACCTGGCCCCAATTGCCATTGACCTGATGGACAAGTTGGTCACGGGTGCGCAGATTCCTGAACTGAAGTCCTACACGCTGGCCGCGCTGACGAATGATCCCAAGTACACGGGTGAAGTTCAGGCGCAGTTCCTGCCGGTTACGCAAGTGACCAAGGACAACGTGTTCGACATCGTCGTGAAGAGCGGTTTCCAGAAGTACGATGATGTCTATCGCGACATTCCCGATGCCCAGAAGCCGCCGAAGCCCTAAAGACGGCCGCAGTAACGATCGGGTGGTTTAGCACTGAGTAGTCTTCCGCGTCTCACGGCCATATTCTGGTGAGACGCGGAAGACATCCTGAATGAATGGGTGGAGCTGGCGATGAGTGACGACATCATCCTAGAATTCAAAAACGTAGCCAAGAGTTTCCCCGGCGTCAAGGCGCTTAGCGACGTCAATTTCAAAGTGAAGCGCGGTGAAATTCACGGCCTGTGCGGCGAGAACGGCGCGGGCAAGTCGACGCTGATGAAAATCCTGTCCGGGGTCTATCCGTATGGGACGTATGACGGCAGCGTGATTTATGACGGCCAAGAACTGAAGTTGGATACCAGCGCCATCCACAAAGCTGCCGAAGCCGGCATCGCCATTGTCTACCAAGAACTGACGCTGGTGCCTAGCATGACTGTTGGCGAGAATATCTTCCTGGGACGTGAGCCGGTTGAGCGTGGTTCAATCAATTGGGACAAACTCTACGTTGATACCCAGAGCATCCTGACGAAGTATAAATTGGACATTCAGCCGCAAGACGTTGTCGGAAATTTGGGCGTTGGCAAAATGCAGATGACGGAAATTGCCAAAGCCCTGTCCGAGAGTGCGAAGGTGTTGATCTTGGACGAGCCGACCAGCGCTTTGTCGGAAGCCGAGATTGACAAACTAATGGAGATCTTGGAAATCCTGCGTGGCCTGGGCGTGACGTGCATCTACATCACCCACAAGATGGGCGAGTTTTTCCGTATCACCGATAATGTCACGGTGTTGCGCGACGGGAAAGTGGTCACCACTCAGCCGACCAAAGCGCTGACTCCTGAGAAGTTGGTGGGCTATATGGTCGGGCGCGAGATGAAAGAGCGCTTCCCCAAAGGTAACCGAAAGCCGGGCGAAGTGATCTTTGAATGCAAGGATCTTCACGCGACACGGGGCGATCGGGAAGTGCTGAAGGGCGTCACCTTCGATCTGCGCAAAGGCGAAATCTTGGGCATCGCCGGGCTGATGGGCTCCGGCCGTACCGAGCTGGTCATGACGATCTTCGGCGAGTTTGCCAAGATCACGCAGGGCGCGCTTAAATTGAATGGGCAGGAAATCAAGATTGCCAACAGCCACAGCGCGATGGAACACGGCATCAGCCTGGTGCCCGAGGATCGCAAGCGCCACGGCCTGGTGTTGATGCAAACGATCTTGAAGAATGTCTCACTCCCCAATCTCGATCGATTTGCAGGCTTTATGCGGATCAATCAGAACGCCGAGGTGGTGGAGAGTTTGCGCATCGCCAAAGAGTTGGCCATCAAAGCGCCCAGTTTGCACGTGGCCGCCGAGACGCTGTCGGGCGGCAACCAGCAGAAGGTGGTCATCGCCAAGTGGCTGTTGTCCGGCCCCAAGGTGCTGATTATGGATGATCCTACCCGCGGCGTGGATGTGGGCGCGAAATTTGAAATCTATAAATTGATGAATGAATTGGCCGAACAAGGCATTGCCATCATCATGATTTCCAGCGAATTGGAAGAAGTGCTGGGCATGAGCGACCGGGTGATGGTGATGTGCCAGGGCCGGTCCAACGGCATTATGAACACACCCGACGCGACACAAGAAAAAATCATGGCGCTGGCTACTGGCATTGCCTGACGCCACTCACACGCGACAACGACTAATCAAAGGTGATGAGCATGACTAACTTCGCCCAGGCTTTCCGCAAGAATATTCAAACCTACATGATCACCATTGCCCTGGTGGTCATCTGGGTGGTCTTCGCCGTTGCAACTCAGGGCGGTTACATTTCGCCGCAAAACATTTCTAACCTGTTCCGCCAGATGTCCGTGACCTCGTTGATGGCCGCGGGCATGGTGCTGATCATCGTCACGGGCGGCATCGACCTGTCGGTCGGGCGTCTGGCTGGCTTTGTGTCCGTGGTGGTGGCCTTCTTCCAGGCCAACCGCTGGAATACCGTTTTTCCCGATCAGCCGGCCGTCGCAGCGTTGATGTCGGTGCTCATCGGCCTGGCCGTGGGCATTGGCTGGGGTGTCGCGCAGGGCTACATCATCGCCTATCTGCGTGTGCCCGCCTTCATCGTGACGCTGGGCAGCATGTTCATTCTGCAGGGCCTGGTGCTGTTGCAGACCGAGGGCAAGACCATTCCCGCCAATCAGCCGGTGTTCTCGGAAATCGGGCAGGGCTATTTGCCGGACACGCTGGGCTGGATATTGACCGCAGCGGTCATTATCATCTTGTTTTTAACCATGTTCAGAGGGCGCAGCAATAAGCAAAAGTATGGTTTCCCACTGCCGTCATTGACGTTGGATATTGCGAAGACGGCCCTCTATTCCGCCCTGATGGTTGTCTATGTCGCGGTGGTCAACTCGTACAAGGTCGCGCCCGGCATTCCGTACCCCGTGTTGTTGCTCGCCATCGTCGCTGTGATCATGACGTACGTGTCGAATAACACGCGCTTCGGTCGCTACGCATATGCGATCGGTGGCAATCGCGAAGCGGCGCGTCTGTCGGGTATTAACATCCGCAAGAGCATCTTCCTGATCTTCGTACTGATGGGGTTCCTGTCGGGCGTGGCCGGTATCGTGTTGGCCGCCTACGTGGGTTTCGGGACGATCGGCGCAGGCGCAGGCTACGAACTGGACGTGATCGCCAGCGCGATCTTGGGCGGCACATCCACACTGGGCGGCATCGGCACGATTCCGGGCGCGATGATCGGCGGTTTGATAATGGCGAGCCTGAGCACCGGCCTGCAAATGCTGAATGCACCGCCCGCCGCGACGTACGTGATTAAGGGCGTGGTGCTGGTGCTGGCTGTTTTGCTGGACGTTTATTTCAAGAAGAAGTCAGACTAGCCCAATCGCGGCACGGTTGATCAACCACACCCTCGCTTGAGATTACTGTCAGGTGAGGGTGTGTTGTCGACTCCCTTCAGTAAGGCGGGAGATGGATACGCAATGATGATTCGGGAGCAAGTCGCATGAATTCCAAAGAGCGCGTGATGAATCGGCTGCGTGGCGCCGAGGTTGATCGGGTGCCGAACTTCGACATCATGATGACGTTTGCCGCGCACTACGTGCAGCAGCCGTTGTCGCGTTACTATCAGGACTATCGCGTGTTGTGCGAAGCCAATCTGGCCGTGCAGCAGGCTTTTGATCTGGACATCGTGCAGGCGATTTC
>JAGOBP010000148.1 GCA_017999195.1 Thermoflexales bacterium | reverse complement strand
CCGCCATATTGACCCAATAACCGATAGGGCGCGCAAAAAATCTCGTTGCGCAAATCACGATCGGAGCGCGTATCGACCTGCTTCAGGCCCAGCACGGCCAAACCCACCAGCGGCAGATCGGCCAGCCTGAAACTCGTGGGCGCTAACCATGATCGCAACAACGGCAAAGCCGCCAGCGGGAAAGCGGAAAAGACGTGCGCCACCGCCGCCTCTGACCAGCGCCAATCGTGGCGCGGATCGACGC
Source organism: Thermoflexales bacterium (assembly GCA_017999195.1). Taxonomy (GTDB): domain Bacteria; phylum Chloroflexota; class Anaerolineae; order Fen-1058; family Fen-1058; genus JAGOBP01. Next base: position 8,193 of record JAGOBP010000148.1, on the reverse strand, counting down.
AGGCCGCTTGCCAACGCGCCAGCAACGTGTCCAACACCACGGGCGCGGACTCGGGCGTGAGGGCCTGGATGATCTGGGCGGCCAATCGGCGAGCGGGCAGGCCGCGCGCGTAAACCAGTTCGGACAGCTCGGCTGAAACATCAACAGCGGCCACAGAGTTACTCCCGTACAGCATAAACCGCGAAGACGCCAAGGCGCGAAGTTTTGCTTTGCGGCTTGGCGTCTTCGCGGTGAGTATTCTACCACCGCTCAATTTCAGTCAAACAAGCGATCGACGGCGGCGGCCAATTCGGCCAAATTGCTGACGCGATGCACGGCGTGGCACAGCGGCGCGTATTGCAGCATGTCGCTATCGCCGGTGCGCCATTGCGCGGGATGTTCGGGGTTGAACCACAACACGCGCTTGGCACGGCGCTTGATCTGATCGATCAGATCGAGGCGCGGATCGTTGTAGTTGTTGCGCCCGTCGCCGAGGAAGATCACCGTCGTGCGACGATCAATCGTGTCGAAGTGATCGTGCGTGAATTCGGCCAACGACGCGCCGAGATCGGTATTGTAGTAGCCGGGCGGGATGCGCTCTAAAACGTCTTGCACCACTTCACGCGCGCGGCCATGCTCAAATTCGTGCGTGAGGTCGTGAATGTGATTGATGAAGGCAAACGAGCGTGCCCGCGCAATCTGATCGCTCAATTCGTACATCAGGCGCACCATAAATTCGGCCACGGGCCGCATCGACGTGGACACATCCGCGATGAGGACGAGTTTGGGCTTGAGCATTTTGTGCTTGTACTTCATCGTGAGCGGGATGCCGCCGTATTGCAAATTGGCGCGCAATGTAGCCTTGGGATCGAGCGTGCCGTCTTTGCCGCGCTTCTGCCGTAAAGCGGCGCGACTGCGCAACTGCGCAGCCAGGCGCGCCACTTGATGGCGCAGTTCGTCGCGCTCTTGCTCGCTGAGGGATTCAAACGGACGATGCATCAGATCGTCCAGCGGCTCGCGCTTCTCGTATTGCTTCGCCATGTTCTCGGCGATTTGCTGGCCGACGAAATCTTCGACTTGCCCTTGCAGCGCCTCGGCATTGCCTTCGATGGCGTCGCGCATTTGCTGGCGCGTTTCATTGTCCATACCGAGTGCGGCGAGCAACTGCATCAACTCATCGATGGTCTGCTCTAAGTCTTGCAGCCCCAGTTGTTGCAGCATACGCCGCGTGATCCATTGCTGCTGATATTGCTGATTCGCATTCTGCACACCCGCCTGTTGACCGAGTTTCTGAAGTTCCTCTTTGGACAAAGGGCGGCCTTCCATCAAACGGCGCATCAATTCGGCTTGCAGGTCGCGCAGGATTTGCTTTAACGCATCGCGCAGGAGTTGCTGATCGTCTTCAGACAAGCCGTTCATACCGTTCATCATCTGCGGCTGGCCGGAACCGAAAAACAACGGGAATAATTTATCGAAGGTGGGGCCGTCTTTGGCGTCTTTGACGAGCGTGGTCTTCAGCGACACGCGAAAGACTTCGCGGTCTTCCACGCCCAGCGCATCGATGGCGTAGACCGCATCCTGGCTCTCGGCCAGCGAGATGCGCACGCCAGAGGCGCGGAGGGCAGTGATGAAGTGAACGATACGGGCGTCCATGTTAGTGAGATAGTTGGTTAGTGAGATAGTCCGATAGTCGAGTAGACTATCGGGTTTTGTCATTGGTCATTGTTCAGCGTCCCCGCTTGCGACGCGGATCGTTGTATGGATTGTAGCGATCAACATCGGCGGGGCCAACCGATCGGGCGCCTTCGATGCCGCCTTTGGCGCGCTGCACGTCCGATTCGTGCTTGAGCAAAACGGTCAGCGTAGTGTTCAGCGTGGCTTCGTCCATATGCTCGGCGTTGAGCGCGACGAGCGCCTTGGCCCAATCGAGCGTTTCACTGACACTGGGACTCTTCTTCAAGTCCATGCCGCGTAAGCGCTGCACGATTTGCACCGCTTGTTGCGCCAACTTGATATTGAGATCGGGCACTTTCAGCCGCACGATGTTGAGTTCCTGCTCCATCGACGGGTAGTCGACAAAGAGGTAGAGGCAGCGGCGCTTGAGGGCTTCGCTCAACTCGCGGGTGTTGTTGCTGGTGAGCAAAACGAGCGGCTGATGCTTGGCCTTGATCGTGCCCAGTTCAGGCACGCTGACTTGAAAATCACTGAGAATTTCCAGTAAAAACGCTTCAAACTCCGTGTCCGAGCGATCGATCTCATCGATCAGGAGCACGACGGGTTTGTCGCTCGTGAGGGCGCGCAGGAGCGGTCGGGGCAACAGAAACCGCTCGGAGAAGAAGACGTCTTCTTCGGCCGCTAATCGATCGGCAGCGGCACTCAACGTTTCGGCTTCGCTCAATAACTGCGAGAGTTTATCGCGCAGCAGTTGCGTGTAGAGCATCTGCTTGGCGTATTCCCACTCGTACAGGGCTTTGGTTTCGTCGAGACCTTCGTAGCACTGCAAGCGGATCAGTTCGCGGCCGGTCGCGCCCGCCCACGCCTTGGCGAGTTCGGTCTTGCCCACACCCGCCGGGCCTTCGGCCAACACGGGCTTGTTGAGTCGTTCGGCCAGGAACAGCACCGTCGCGATTTCATCGGTGGCGATGTATTGCTGATCACCCAGAGAATTCTGCACGTCATGCTTATCTTTGAACATGGCCTGGCTGCCTGTGGGGAAAATCGGAGCGCCAATGTGAGTTGGCCCACACTCGGCGCTCCGTGAATTGATTGTACCTGATGATCGAAATCGTGCCATGCTCAAGCGATCAGGTATTGCGCTAATTCATGGCCGCTTCGCGCGGCAGCGCAAAATCGCCGACCTTGGGCTGAACCAGCCGCCAGTAGTCGGACATGGCGATCTTGAGCGTGGTGCGATGCGAGCCGGCCTGAAACACGATGGTCGCTTGATCGGCCAGCGAGCAGTCCAGGTAGACCGGGACGTGATACAGGTTGCCCAGCGGCGGCATGGCGCCGACGTCGCAATCGGGGAAGAGGCGGGCAAATTCGGCCTCGCGCGCGCGACGGACCTCTTTGGCATTGAGCATGACGCGCACCTGATCAAGATCCACCAGCGCGGGCGCGGGCAGCACCAGCATCACTAGCTGGCCGTCGGCCCAGGCCATAAAGACCTTGGCGACATGCAAGCCCTTTTCGTGCAAGGCCGCGGCCACTTCTTGAATGGTAAAGGCTTGCCGGTGGTCTTGCACTTCATAGTACACGCGATTGTCGATCAGATACTGCTCAAGTCGAGTGAGACACGTCTCCATGGGATTCACCTCCTTTCGACAAACAAAAAGCCGATCGTCCCGGATCTCTCCGGCGATTCGATCGACTTTACGTGCTACGCCATGCGCCCTCCTGCTGCTAGAACGCACTCTCAGCTAAACGATTGGCAACAGTCCTCGATGCCCTGACTGTTTTCAGTATAGCACTGTTTTTCGCGCTGCAACGATCATTTTTTGTAACAAATGTCGGGGCCGGCCTTGAACTGGCCGGGCGGTTTTGATTTTCCGGCCTCGCCGTGCTAGACTGGCGCGGGAGCGGCTGGGAGACCCACAACGGACCGCTGCGCGAACCGGACGCCGCCCCAGTCCGCTTGAGCGGACTTGATATTATCAGCCGTCGGATTCATTCGATGGCGACGCCCACGCGAACGCGGGCTGGGAGCAGTGGAGAGATTAACATGTGGACCGCAGAGATTACGAATGATCCTACGCATCAGCACCGACTCTACATCGAATTGCTTGAAGATGATTTGTATCGAGGTCGCGTTGAATTGGATAAGTCAGGGCAGTCAGTTCTCACAATTTATCCGGGCGCGACGAGCGTCAGCGTACCTGGGACTTGGCTGATAAATCTGCTCAGGGGAGCCGAGCAGGATTTATCGGTTGCTGATTATCAGATGTAATGCAATCTCGTTGCTCTTCGCCCACGTCCGCCCGGATGTTGGCAAGGCCGCGCAATGAATTGACGCGGCTGGCACGCTGCGCGGAAGTCCGCTTGAGCGGACTTGATAGAATTAGCCGTCGCTCTCAATCGATGGCGCTTCGATGGCGTCGCCCGCGTCCGCGTTGCGCGCGGGCTGGGGCAGAAGGAGGGTTAATATCATGCCACTTGAAGATCATCTGCGTAAAACAATTGAGAAATCAAAGATTCACAAGAGTGACAAAAGCGATCTCAGGAAACTGATGGCATCACATCTGACAGCGGGCCAGAAATTGGCTCATATGGGGATGCTCCGTGAAGCCATCGCTGAGTATGAAAAGGAACATACACGCCCCATCAAGTCAAGTGCAGACGCGATGATCGTCCAAGAATCTTATGATTTGAAGGGAAGGGCCTATCGAAACTTGGGCGATAATGAGAATGCCATTATAGCTTTTCAGAAAGCGCGGGATTTGCTAGAACAGTATAGAGTTGGTTCCTGGCCTCAGCTGGATTTGGCGGAGATATATATCGAGCACGGACGATTCGATGAAGCCATAGAAATGTGCCAAGAAGTATTGGCACGAGGGTCTGAGTGGAACGCAAAACAATTGCTAGCGAAGGCGCTTGCCCTGAAGGCAGATCACGCGGCCCAGGAATGATCTTCATGCGCCACGTGAGGTTATGAGAACCCCCACCCCCAACCCTCCCCCGTGATAAAAAGCGTATCACAGGGGAGGGAGTAGATCGCTCCTCCCCCTGACGACGGCTTCATCGTCGACGGGGGGAGGCTGGGAGGGGGCCTACTTTCCAATACTCAACAACCGTCCATCACTCCGCCCGAATACCTCGGGGAAGTAGAACTCACTCGCCACCGTCGGGATGACCTTGTAGTCGCCGGGCAGCGTGGCGCGCATCGTGTACGAGTATTCATACGTGCCGCGTCCCAGATAGTCCGCGAACAGCACCACCTTCTCATCGCGCAATTCGCTGCGACTGTACCAGTTCCACCACCGCCACCACGGACTGTAAAACGTCTCACCGCTCGCCGAGTAACGCGGCTGACTGATCAACGTCGGATTTTGATCGAGCATGCTCGTCGTCGCCAAACCCCGATCGATCGCCTCGGCCCCGGCGGGCAGCGGGTCTTCCACGACCAGATAGTACAGATCGTTGGGCGCGACGAGGGTCAGATCGACGCGGATCACATCGCCGAGTTTGGCCTGTGTCACTTCGGGGCACTTGCTCCGATCGGACTCTTTGCACGACGCCAGCGTGTAGCGCCGCGAGACAATCACGCCGCGATCAACGGGCTTCAACGCTTCGACGGGCTGGAAAACACGCAGATGCGCCGTGTAATACAGCACGCCCTCGCCCGGCCCGCGCGAGAACGTCAGCCGGTTCGCCTGATCGATCATCAAGTCCTTGATCGCGATCGACAACTCGATCGGCTGCTGCACCTTATCGGGTGTGATCGCGCCTTCGGAAATCGACGTATCGTTCAGGAACAGCGCGTAATCATAGTTGGGCTTCAACTCGCCCGTGACCTTCATCCAGTCTGTCAGGCCAATCAACGCCCAGGCGGTTTCCTGCGTGGTTTCCCAGTGACCGACCTTGCGTGCCACCATCAGCCAGCGCACGATGTTGGGCGCGAGCGCATTGTTGGCGTCCAGCCGCGCATACGCCGACAGGATGATGCCGGTGCTGCGCGTGTCGGTGTTCATCGACCACCAATCGTAGTTGTTCTCTTCCCAGTGCGCGCCCGTGGCGCTGAGGATGGCGGCATTGTTCAGATCGGACAGCAGCGGCTGCACGCGATCATTGCCCGCACCGAACGCCATCGCCAGATAGGCTTTGGCAAAGTGACTCAACTTGCCGCGCTCTTCAAACAGCGCATTCAATTTGTCGGCAGGCGCTTTGCTGTCTTCACTCAACACGAACAAGAACCACGCCTGCTGATTGGCCTGCCAGTGCGCCAGTTCGCCGGGCTTGTCGCTGAGATTGCTCAACACGAATTGTTCGCCGCGTTCGATCACATCCGCCCGCACCGCGAAGCCCGCGTCGCGTGCCTGAATTAAGCCAAACACCACGTAAGCGGTGAGGTGCGGATTACTTTCCGAGTCAACCCACCAGCCCCAACCGCCGTCGTCTTTCTGCTGCAAATACAGCCGATTAAGCCCCTCGTCTACGAGGCCCGGCAAATTGGCCGACAACTCCGCATTCTCCACGCCCAATTCTTTCAACGCGCGATACGTCAACACGTTGGGCAGGAAGCGGCTGACCGTTTGCTCGGCGCATTCATATTGATAGTGTTCCAGATACTTCAAGCCCTTGATCATGCCCGCGGCCAACGACGGATCGATCTCGATACTCACTTCGCCCTTCGTCACATCGACGTTCTGCGGCAGCGCGATGATCTCTGTGCGCGAGCCGCCGTCTTTGATCTGGCCGGCCGTGCCCACGATGTCGGGCGCGGTGTACCGATAGACCAGCAGCGATCCATCCGGCCCGGTTGCAAGGCGCGGCTTGCTGGCGTCAACGTAGTCACCGCTTTGCGCGATGAAGACCAACTGCACATTGGGCACATCTTGCGCTTCCACCAGCCACGTGGCCGAACCTTCGGTCTTGGCCGGAATCTGGATGATCCGCTGTGCGTCATTGAGCAAAGTCACACCCGTCGAAGATAACGTCAACGTCACCGACAACGGCGTGTCCGTGTTATTGCTCACGTTCGCGCTGAGTTCGGCTTTGTCGCCCACGACGAAGAAGCGCGGCGTCACGGGTCGAATCAGCAGCGGCTTCGTCGCCACCACATCGATCGTGGCTTCACCCACTTTCGTATCGCTAGTTAGACCCACGCCGCGGAACGTCCACGTCGTCAGGTTGTCGGGCAACTTGATCGTGACCGAGGCTTGACCCGCCGCATCCGTGCTGACCTGCGGCGACCAGTACGCGGTGTCGGAGAAGTCTTGTCGCACTTCCACATTGGGCAGCGGCGCGACCTCGGACGCATACGCATTGGCCGACTTGGCCATGTCCATCGCTGGCGCGGCGGGCATCATGGTTGCTTGAGGCGCGGGCATGGCCGACGGGGCTTCGGCGGCGCCCGAGGCTAACGCTTGACGTTGTGCCGCTTGCTGTTGCTCTTCATCGAGTTTCAGTTGCTCGTTGAATTTGTTGACCGAGACGGACAGCGCATTGGCCGTGTTGACGCCCAGGCCGCGATTGCCGTAGAACGCACCGATGATCTCATCGGGCGAACGCGGCAGCAACGAGAGCACCGCCTTATCGACGAGGTCTAGTGAGAATTCGGCCTGAATCGCCGCGCCGGAACTATCGGCGACTTGGACGTTGTACGTCACATTTTCACCGGGTTGCGCCGTGGCTTTATCGGGTGTGAGCGTGACCTTCAGCGTTTGCGCGATCGGTTTCACTTCGATCGGCAATAAGCCGACTTTGTAATCGCTCAACTTGTTCGTCGCGTCCTGGCCTTTGATCAGCACCACCGACACGTACACATTCGGCGCAAGATCGCTCGTGATCGGCAGTTCGAAAATCTGGCTATTGCTGACGATCTTCACCAACTGCCGCTGCAAGATGCCGCCGCGCTCGACGGTGATCAGCGCCCAGTGTTCGCCCTGGAAGGGCGACGGGATGAGAATCTTGGCCGTTTCGCCGGGCACGTACGACGACTTGTCGCCGATGAGCGAGATGCGGTCGTTGTTCTCGCGCCGCCACGATACGAACTCGCGGCCGGTGACCCATTGGAAGACGCTGGCGCGCACTTCGCGCCCGCCGTTGTCGGTGGCCTTCACCGTGATCTTGTACGATCCGGCCTGCGGCGGCACGTAATCCAGCATCGCTTCGCCGCGTTCATTCGTCGTCACAGTCGAGGTGTTGACGGGCACATCCTTCTGCTCATACTGCCAGTCGCCGCCGCCGAATTCATTGGCGACGAATTTATTCTCCCACTCGCGGCGCACGATGGATACTTCCAACGACTTGTTTGCCAACCGATTGCCCTGCCAATCGACCGCGATCAGATCGACGGTGCTGGGCTTGTTGGCTTCGCCGACGTAAGCGCGCGTTTGCACGCCCACGTAGAAGTCGCCGCTGTGCCGAATGATCGAGCCGCGCCCGCTGAGCACTTGATTGTCGTTACCGGTGACGGTCGCCTCAATGGTGAGCCGCACCGATTGGCTGATCGGCTGACCGTCTTGCAGCAGGTCGCCGGGCAGTTCAACCGTGAGG
>JAGOBP010000147.1 GCA_017999195.1 Thermoflexales bacterium | reverse complement strand
AGTCGCCGCTGGCGACGTTTTGGCGTAGAAGGTTGACCAGCTGAAGATAGGCCGGCTCGTAAGACTTTTTATCGATGGAGGCCGAACGCTTCAGAACCTGATCGGATGGTCGCCGTGTCATGGTTTGTTAGCCAATTGTTCAAGAGTGACATTCGTCACTTGACGACTTCCCTATATAAGTGTACAACTATCACGGCTTCATTCTACCACATCTTCCAGCCGCCTGACTACTGACTTTCAATCAAACCTCTATGGACAAACTGCCTGATCTTGATCGCTGGTCGCACCTGTACGGCGCTCGCCGCCGGGTGATCGCGTGTGCCACCGTCATCGAAGAGATGCGGTCGTTTTTGCCGCCCGATGTGCCGTATGAAGTCCTGGACTTTGGCCTGCACCTCAAGCCGCAGAATTTGAAGGTCGTCCTGCAAGAGAAGATCAACGAAGCCAGCCAGGACGCAGACGTGGTCATTCTGGGCTACGGCCTGTGCTCGATGGCCGTCGTCGGCCTGAAGGCGACAACGGCGACGCTGGTCGTCGCCCGCTCCGATGATTGCATTGCCATCTTCCTCGGTTCATGCGCCGCCTACAAACAACAAGCCAGCACCGAACCCGGCACGTACTATCTGACCAAAGGCTGGATCGAAGCGGGGGATAGTCCGTTTTCGGAGTACGAGAAACTGGCGGCGAAATACGGTGAAGTCAAAGCCATGCGCATGATGAAGTTGATGCTGAAAAACTATACGCGGCTGGCCTTCATCAACACCGGCAACTATGAACTCGATCGTTACCGCGACTACGCCCGCCAGTCCAGCGCAAAATTCGATCTGCGCTATGAAGAGATCGACGGCTCGTCCGCGCTGGTGCAGAAACTGATCGCCGGGCCGTGGGACGATGAATTCGTCGTCGTGTCGCCGGGCGAGGCCATCACGTACGACATGTTCGCAAGGTAATTTGATCCACGAAGAACACGAAGAAAAACTTGGTGGCCTTCGTGTCCTTCGTGGATCAAAATTTGTGCTGAAGGATGAACCATGGGAGCCAGCACGTTTGAAGTCGACTTTGAACCAATCGGTAAGCGCGTTCAGGTGGCGGCCGACGCCAACTTGCTCGACGCCGCGCGGCAGGCGGGCATCGGCCTGGCGTCGGTGTGCGGCGGCGAAGGCACGTGCGGCCGCTGCCGCGTGACGATCATGTCGGGGGACGTGTCCGCGCCGGTCGATGCGGATCGGCGGTATTTGTCGCAACTAGAGATTTCTTCCGGGCAGCGGCTGGCCTGTCGGTGTCACGTCCATAGTAATGTCAAGGTCCACGTCCCCAAAGCCTCGCTCGTCACCGATCAGCGCTTGCAGGTCAACGGCGTTGCGCGCCAGATGCAGATCGAAGCGGCCGTGCACGCCTATGAAGTCGAAGTGCCCGAACCGACCCTGTACGATCTGCGCTCCGATCTCGATCGCATCATTGATGCGCTGGAAACCATGCACGGCCAGCGCAAATGGTTCGCCGAACCCGCCGTCGTGCGCACGCTCTCGACGTTGGCGCGACGCGCCAATTGGCATTTGACAGTGTACGCGCGCAACAACGAAATCGTGGGCTTTGAAGCGGCCGGCCGCAAACCGATCGGGTTTGCCGCCGATCTGGGCACGACCAAAGTGGCAGGCTACCTGGTCGATCTGGAAACGGGCGAAGAGTTAGCGGCGACGGGCGTGATGAATCCGCAGATCGGTTACGGCGAAGACGTGATCAGTCGCATGGTGCATGCCACCCGCAACGCCGATGGCTCGTCGGAACTGGCGCGCGTGGTGCGCGAAGCCTTTAACACCATGATCGGTACCTTGGCCGAAGACTGCGGCGTATCACGCGCGCAAATCGTGGAAGCGTGCATTGTGGGCAACACGGCCATGACGCATCTGTTCCTCGATCTGCCCGTGCAACAACTGTCGGTGTCGCCGTTTGTGGCGGCCACCAGCACCGCGCTCGATGTGAAAGCGCGCGACCTTCAGATCGATCTCGCCGTGGGCGCGTATGTGCATGTGCTGCCGTGCATCGGCGGCTTCGTCGGGGCCGATCACGTCGCGATGATCCTCGGCAGCGATCTCGATCGCAAGCCGTATGTCGCCATCGGCGTGGACATCGGCACGAATACTGAGATTGCTTTGCTCAAGCCTAACGAAAAAACCTTGACCTCCGCCTCATGCGCGTCTGGCCCGGCCTTTGAAGGCGCGCACATTCGCGACGGGATGCGGGCTTCCACAGGCGCGATCGAAGGCGTGAAGATTACGGCCGACGGCCGGGTGCAGATCAAAACGATCGGCGATGCGCCGCCGGTGGGCGTGTGTGGCTCGGGCATCGTGGACGCGATTGCCGAGATGTTCCGATCGGGTGTGATCAGCCATCGGGGGCGGTTGAACCGCGAAGCGATTGGCGTTCGCAAAAACGAGCAAGGTTGGGAATTCGTATTGGCTGCGGCCGACATCAGCGGCACCGGCCGCGACATCGTCATCACGCAGTCGGACGTGAACGAGATTCAATTGGCGAAAGGCGCCATCGCGTCGGGGCTGGAAACGCTCATCGTGGCGACGAACACCGCACTGGATGACATCGAAGAAGTCATCGTGGCGGGCGCGTTTGGTTCGTATCTCGATCTGGAGAGCGCGTTAGCGATTGGTTTGCTGCCGCGTTTGCCCAAAGCCAAGTATGTGCAGGTGGGCAATGCGGCGGGCGTGGGCGCGAAGATGGCGCTGTTGTCGCTGAAAGAACGCCATCGCGCGCAGCAAATTATGAAACGCACGGGTTATATTGAATTGACGACGCAGGCGGGCTTTAACAGCCGCTTTGCCAAGTCGATGATGTTTCCGAAACAAATCTAACACGTCATTGCGAGAAGCATCCTGAGCGGAGCGAAGCGAAGTCGAAGGATGCGACGAAGCAATCTCGTGACAGACCGAGATTGAGACGGGAGCACTGCACCGCATGTGTTGCTTCGCATTCTTCGACTCCGCCGCAAAAAAATGCGGCTCCGCTCAGAACGCTCGCAATGACGACCTGCCCAGGAGGCTATATGAAAATCATCGGTGAAAAAATCAACGGCACGCGCAAGACTGTCGCGGCGGCAATTGCCAATCGCGATGCGGCGTTCATTCAAAATCTGGCGAAGAAGCAAGTGGACGGCGGCGCGCACTGGCTGGACGTCAACGCGGGCACGCATCCCGATCGCGAAGTGGACGACATGCTATGGCTCATCGGCCTGATTCAAGAGGTGACCGATGTGACCCTGTGTCTCGATAGCGCGAATCCCAAAGCCCTGGCCGCGGCGATTGGCGCGGTGAAGAAGACGCCCATGATCAATTCGATCAGCGGCGAACCCGATCGCTTGAGCAATGTCCTGCCGATCGTGGCGCAGCATGGTTGCGAAGTGATTGCGCTGGCGATGGACGACAAGGGCATCCCCGCCGATGTAGACGGTCGCATGTCGGTGGTGCGCAAGTTATTTGAAGCCACGCGCGCGGTGAACGTGCCCGATGAGAAAGTGTACGTCGATGCGTTGGTGATGACCATCGCGACGAACACCGAGGCGGGCCGCATGACGCTGGATACGATCCGCGCGATTCGCAGCGAGTTCCCCACGACTCATATTTCTCTGGGCCTCAGCAATGTCTCGTTTGGCTTGCCGGTGCGCTCATTGGTGAATCGCACCTTCCTGACGCTGGCCGTGGCGGCGGGCATGGATACCGCCATCATCGATCCGAACGATCGGGAGTTGAAGGCGGCGTTGTTTGCCACCGATCTCTTGCTGGGCAATGACAAGCATTGTCTGGGCTATACGCGCGCGTTCCGCAAAGGCTTGCTGGAAGCCCCCAAACAAAGTTGACTAAAGCGGGCACATCAACCCCCTGCCCGCTAATTGATCTCGGCCCTATCTACCCCAAAGGAGCGCAACATGTCAGAGCAGTTGGTACAGTTGATCGCGGATATGGAGGAAGAACAGGCTGTCGCGTTGATCAAGCAAATGCTCGATCAGGGCGCCGACCCCGTCGGTATTTTGGAAGATTGCCGCGCGGCAATGAGCATCGTCGGCCAACGGTTTGAGGTGGGTGAGTATTTCATCCCCGAACTGATTCTGGCCGGTGAAATCCTCAAGTCGATCTCGGCGGAAGTGAAGCCGCGCATCGTGCACGAGGCCGGCGCGAAAGAAGGCGCGAAGGTGCTGCTGGGCACGGTCAAGGGTGACATTCACGACATCGGCAAGGACATCGTGAATTTCATGCTGGACGTGAACGGCTTCCAGGTCACGGACCTGGGCGTCGATGTGCCAATCGCGACGTTCGTCGAGAAGATCAAAGAATTGCAGCCGCCCGTCGTGGCGCTGTCCGGTTTCCTGACGCTGGCCTACACGTCGATGAAGGACACGGTTGACGCGATCGAGGCGGCGGGTCTGCGCGGCCAGGTGAAGATCATGGTCGGCGGCGGCACCATCGATCAGCAGGTGTGCGACTACGTCAAGGCCGATGCCTTTGGCAAGGATGCGATGTCGGCGGTGGCGTTGGCGAAGCAGTGGACAGGAGGCAACTAACATGACCCCGTATGTCGATCCCGATTTGGGCAAGCCGGCCGATCAATTGTTTGGCGAACGCCTGAACCGCATGAACGAAGCGCTGCAACTGAAGCAACCCGATCGCATTCCGGTCGTTTTAGGCCCCGGCTACATGCTGGCCGAGATGTACGGTGTTACTCGACAGGAGCAGCACGAGAACGGCGAGACCGAGATCCAGATGTTGCTCAAGGCGGCGGAACATTTCCAGCCCGACAGCATCATGGGCGTGTTCAACAATCCAGCCTCCAGCTATGCCATCGGCACTGATGTCATGGTCAAGTTCCCCGGTCATGGCCTCGACGCGAACGGCTCGTTCCAGTTCGTCGAGGGCGAGTACATGAAGCCCGAAGACTACGATGCCTTCATTGAGGACCCGGCCGATTGGTCGATCCGCAAATACTGGCCGCGCGTCTTCCCCGAGCTGGCCGGCTTTGGCATGCTGCCGCCGTTGGGTATGGCGGCCTTTGGCACGTACAACCTGTACAATCTGGGCATTATGCAGGCTCCGCCCGTCGCGCACGCCTTGCAAATGTTGATGAAAGCGGGCGAGGCGCAGGCCAAGTCCGATGCGCGCACGATGGAGACGACGCAGCGCCTGGCGGCCGCCGGTTTTGCGCCGCCGCCGTTGGCCGGAGCATTGATCGAAGCCCCGTTCGATTTCATGTCGGACACGCTGCGCGGCATGCGCGGCATCATGCTGGACATTCATCGCCGGCCCGATAAGCTGCTGGCGGCGATGGAGAAAGTCTTGAAGTTTGAACTTGAACACGCCATTGCGTTCTGCAATGCCACCGGCCTGAAGACGGCCTTCATCCCGCTGCATCGCGGCTCGGATGGCTTCATGTCGCTGCCACAGTTTGAGAAGTTCTACTGGCCGACGTTGAAAGCGATGATGCTGACGTTGGTGGATAACGGCATCCGGCCCTTCTGCTTCTACGAAGGCATCTGGGATCAGCGCTTGAAGTATCTGGCCGATCTGCCCAAGGGCAAGACGGCGGGCTGGTTCCAGTTCAGCGACATCTTCAAGGTGAAGGAAGTCGTCGGCGACACGGTGTCCATCACGGGCGGCATGCGCAATTCCATGCTGCAAGCCGGGACAGAGGAAGAAGTCCGCGAGTTCACCAAGCGGCTGTGCAAGGAAGTCGGCAAAGGCGGCGGCTTCCTCATGAGCGTCGGCGTCGGTGAGATGGAAGGCTGTCGGCCCGATCTGGTCAAGGTCTGGATCGACACCACTAAAGAGTACGGCGTCTATTAAGCGCCGTTAGATGATCCATGAAGGGCACGCAGTGACACGCGAAGATGTCGTGTGACTGCGTGTCCTTCGTGGTTATAAAGAGTCCTCATGAATTCCAAACGCAAAGCGTGGGCAGTGATGTTAGCGGCGTACCTGGCCGGGGTGGCGATTGCCCTCAATCAATCCAAAGTGCCGCCGGTCATGTCGGCGTTGATGGCCGATCTGCACATCGACGCGGTGACGGGCGGCTGGCTGATGTCGGCCTTTGCCGTAGCCGGTATCGTGCTGGGCATTCCGGCCGCGCTGGTGTTGGGCAAATTTGGGCCTAGACTGTCCGGGATGATCGCGCTGGGCTGCACCTTGCTGGGATCAATCATCGGGGCGTTGGCGAACGATGCGGCGCTGTTACTGGTGGGTCGCGCCATCGAAGGCATCGGCCTGGGCTTGATCGCCGTGGTGGCCCCCGCCGTCATCAGCATGTGGTTTGCCCCGCACGAACGCGGCACGCCGATGGGCATCTGGGCGTCATGGGTGCCCGTGGGCAGTTTTATCTTGTACAACCTGGCCGGACCGCTGTTGAATGCATTTGGCTGGCAGGGCATTTGGTGGTTTGGATCAGCCTTCGCCTTAGTGGCGTTGATCATCTATGCCCTCGTCGTGAGCGCGCCGCCCACAGCCGATCGGCCCGGAGCACAGCCGCAGGCCGCGAATCAGTCTTTTGGCAAGGCGGTGTTGAATCCGGCCAGTTGGATGTTGGCCTTAGTCTTCGGCGCGTTCAACTTTGCCTTTCTGTCCTTTGCAACGTGGGCGCCGACGTATTTCAATCAAGGTTTAGGGGTCAACCTGGAAACCGCCAGTTTCTACGCCAGCCTATCGAGTCTGGCGGTGATCCCGTCGACGCTGATTGCAGGCCGCGTGCTGGATCGGGTCAAGAATCGTCACGGGGTATTGACGGTGGCTTTTGTCATCTCGAGTGTTTTTCTGCTCTGGAGCCTGCGACTGGGAAATGCCAGCATCATCGTGCCCTACATGCTGGCGATGGGTTTTGTGATCGGCTTTATTCCCACGGCAACGTTTACGCTTGCGCCAGAGACGATGCCGAATCCGCAGTTTGCGGGGCTGGCGCTGGGCATTGTCAGCATGGGGCAAAACATCGGCATGTTCTTTGGCCCGCCCATCGTGGGGGCGCTGATTGCCAACGGTGACTGGACGGCGGGAATTTTTCCGCTGGCTGTCGCCGGGGCGATCGGGGTTGCGGCTTCGATCGGGTTGTGGGTCCAACACGCCCGGCCGCGTGTGGTGATGGCCGCGGCGGTATCACCCGGCGATTGATCGCACCGGTGATCACAATCGTTCACGGGGAGCGGCGCGCCGCGCTCGATCGCTGCGTCAACCACGCGCGTTTGAGCGGCGGCACGCGCGCGATCAACAACACCCCGATCGTGATGGCGGCGACCAACGGCTTCCACACATCGCCAGACAGCGTGAACAGATCGCCCTTGATCACGAAGGCCAAGTGCAGCACCACCAACAGCGCGCCAAGGTAGACGAGCTGGTGCAACTTCTTCCAACGCTGGCCCAGGCGCTTCATTGACCACTTGAACGAAGTCGCGGCAAGGGCCAGCAGGATGATGAACGCCGGCAAGCCCGCCCACAGGTAGCGCTTCTCCACAAACTCCCGCGCGATCAGATTAAAGTCAAAGCCAAAGTCCACGGCGACAAACAACGTAAAGTGAATGGCCGCGTACAGGAAGGCGTACAGCCCCAACGGTCGGCGCAATTTAGTGGCGCCCTTCCACTGAAAGTACGTGCTCAGCGGCGAGCAGGCCAACGACAGCCCCAGCAGAATGATGGCGGCACCGCCGGTGCGTTGGGTGGCCGCCTGAATGGGGTTGAAGGTCAAGTTGTCGTTGAGTGCGTCGCTGATCAACACGATCAACGGCAGCCAGGCCGCCAGATGTACGGCCCATCGGATAAGAGTAAAGCGCTTCATCATTGAATAGCACCACTACACACGTAAAACGATCCGCGAATCAACACGAATCTCCGCTAATGGCAGTTTACATTCGCGCTCATTCGTGTAGATTCGTGGATCAAGGTTTGATCAGTAATTCGCGCTCAGGTCCATGCCCGTGTACAACGCGGCCACCTGCTCGGCGTAGCCATTGAACTTCAAGGTGGGACGGCGGCCGCCTTCGCCGATGCGGCGCTCGCTGGCTTGCGACCAACGCGGATGCGACACATCGGGATTGACGTTGGAGTAGAAGCCGTATTCATTGGGCGCGGCGTCTGACCACAATGTGCGCGGCTGTTCGGCCACTAACTCGATCTTGACGATGGCCTTGGCGCTCTTGAAGCCATACTTCCACGGCACCACCACGCGCAACGGCGCGCCGCTCTGCGGCAGCAGGTTTTTGCCGTACAGGCCCGTTGCCATCAAGGTTAGATCGTTCATGGCTTCGTCCAGGCGCAAGCCTTCGCTGTAGGGCCAGGTGTAAAACGGGCTGGATTGGCCGGGCAGCCGCTTGGGATCAAACAGCGAGACAAAGTGGACGTACTTGGCCGAACTTTGCGGCTCTACTTCTTTCAACAGTTGATTCAGCGCAAAGCCCTGCCAC
>JAGOBP010000146.1 GCA_017999195.1 Thermoflexales bacterium | reverse complement strand
CTCCTGATTCGGAAAGCGTCGAATCCGAAGAGGGGGAGCAAGTCACCCCTCTCCCGAAATCATCTTTTCGATTTTGGGAGAGGGGCCGGGGGTGAGGCGCAGGAAAGCCAATCATGCCCATACCCACACGAGGGGAAGCCTCTGCTGTCGTCGTGCATCAAGCCCGGTCGTTGCGCAAAGAAGCCACCTCTGCCGAACAAATCCTGTGGTCGGTGCTGCGCAACAAGCAATTGGCGGGCCTTAAATTCCGGCGGCAGCATCCCATTGGGCAAGTCATTCTCGACTTTTACTGTGTCGAGAAACGATTGGCGGTTGAAGTGGATGGGCCGATCCACCTGAATCCGCTGCAAGCCGCACATGATGAAGATCGCACCGACTATTTAACGCAGCACGGCATTCGCGTATTGCGATTCACCAATGATGAAGTGGAAAGACATTTGTCGGATGTGGTGAAGAAAATTCGGGCGGAATGCCTCACCCCCCAACCCCCTCTTCCGAAATCTAACGGCTGATTTCGGAAGAGGGGGAGCAAGTCACCCCTCTCTCGATTCGACACTTTTTGAATCGGGAGAGGGGCCGGGGGTGAGGCGCAGGCAACCAAAACAAAACATCATCGCGCTGTAATCTTCCTTTCAATTCTTCCAAGTATCCGGCCACTGGCCGTTGACGCATTGACACTCGCTCGATTTTGCCGCACACTATGCATACCCCTCTCAAAGGAGAATCACTGTGGCTGACCGCAAGAAAGTAACCCTGCCGGACCTCTTCAAGAAGATGCAAGACAAAACACCCATCACGATGATCACCTGCTACGACTACTCGATGGCTTACCTCGTCGAGCAAGCGGGCATCGACATCGTGTTGGTGGGCGACAGCTTGGGCATGACGATGCTGGGCTTTGACGGCACGCTGCCCGTGACCATGGACGACATGATGCGGCACACCGCCGCCGTGCGGCGCGGCTCGCCCAAGAGTTGGCTCATCGGCGACATGCCCTACATGTCGTATCAGCCTTCCGTCGAGACCGCCATCCGCAGCGCGGGCCGTTTCATGGCCGAAACCGGCTGCGACATGGTCAAACTCGAAGGCGGCGTCGAAATGGCTGACCGCGTCGAAGGCATTGCCAAGTCCGGCATTCCCATCATGGGCCACCTCGGTTTGACGCCGCAGAGCGTGAGTGCCTTGGGCGGCTTCCGCGTGCAGGGCAAAGACGCCGCGCGCGCCAAGAAGATCGTCGACGATGCGAAAACGCTGGAAAATGCGGGCGCGACGAGCATCCTGTTCGAGATGATCCCCGATCGGTTGCAGCAGATCATCACGGAGCGGGCCAACATCCCGATTATTTCACTTGGCTCGGGGCCGCACGCGCACGGTCAACTGCTCATCTTCCACGACATGTTCGGCATCTATCCGCGCTTCAAGCCCAAGATGTCCAAGGTCTTCGGCAATGCGGGCGAAGTGATCCTCAACGGTCTAAAGCAATACGTGGCCGAAGTCACCACGCTGCAATTCCCGCAGCCGGAAAACTGGTTCGGCATGAAAGACGAAGAGTACGACGAATTAAAGGCGATGCTCGACTAAAGCGTAATTCGTAAGGCGTAATACGTGCTGTCGGTTACGCAGTACGTATTACGCCTTAGGCAGGGAGTTCACTATGACCGAAGATTTGCACCACCGTCTCCTCATCCCCGATACCAACCTCGCCGCGATCAACGCGCTGTTGCTCAATCCCGATTCGCGCGTGATCGACGGCCTGTTGAAAGTGGTCGAGAAATACGGCACGCCGGAAGAGATCAACTGGCAAGCCGCCGAAGCGCGCAAGTTGCCCAACCTGATGAAGCGCCTGGAAGCCGTCAATTCGCCGTATATCGCCGACCTCGAATGGCTTATCGAGCAGCGCGACAGCGGCGCGTTCATTAGCGAAGCCGACTATCGGCGTCAGGTGCTTGGCCCCAAAGCCGACGCGCGGAAATTCGCCGACGACTTCGCGGTGACGCTGGAAGTCAGCGCGGCGCAATACTTCCCGTGGCTCATCGCGGAAGCGAAGCAGGCCATCGCCAATCAAGAATTGATGCCCGGCCGCTTCATCCGCGTGCGCAAGATGAAAGAGTCCGAAGCCGACGACGGCGACATGCTGGCCTTCGCCGCCGCGATGCAGATTATGGGCGCGACCTACGTGGAAACGCTGGACACCAAAGGCACCGATGGGTCCAACATCCACCTCAACGGCCCGGCCACCATCACCGGCTACTTTACCGGCATCGGCTCGCCCAACGACTATCCGCTTAAGTGGGCGGATGAGTTCCTGTATTACTACACGCGCTATGGCACGCGGCAAGTGCTCAACACCAATCCCGGCACGGTGCTTGTCGGTTACTTGCTCTACAAACTCGGCATCGATAACGAGTTCAAGATTTCGGTCTTCATGGGCAACGATAATCCTTACGCCGTTTTATGGACCTTGATCGGTGCGAAGTTGTTCTCACGGCCCGATGGGACTACACCGCTGATCGGCTTCAACTTCAGCAACTCGGTCAACAACCAAACGATCGAACTGTGCGCCGAAGCGCGGGGTGACCTGAACTTTGAAAATGTGGTACGCTTTGAACATCACATTACGGAGACGTGGAAATCGATCGTGCGGCAGCCGTATCTGCGCCGCGCCGAGTTGATCGAACTGGCCGATCATGTCGCGAACATCTCCGCCAAGCACGAAGGCGGCGATCCCGACGTAGAGCCTACGCTCGATCATCCCTCTGACATTCTGGACTATTTCCGCGCCAAAGAAGAAGTGATCGCCAGCGGCGAAATGCCCTTGCTGGAGCGCAATTACTTGGAGAAGCACAACGCCCTCAATCGTACGGCCTGGGCGCTGACGGAGCACGGCCTGAGTTTCGTGGCTGCGAAGAATTTGCACCATCAGCCTGAGCCGGAGTTGGCCTGAAAAATCTAACCGCGAAGGCGCAAAGACGCGAAGTTTTCTTAGCGACTTCGCGTCTTCGCGGTGAAATCAAAAGGGAGTGACCGCATGCGAGATTTAACCAACGATTTTGTCGAATTGATTCGTCGCGCCTCCACCGATCTGTCACCCGATGTGCAGCAATCGCTGGAAAAAGCGCGCGATATCGAGGAGCAAGGTTCGGCTGCGCAGAGCGCGCTGATCACCATCCTCGACAATGTGGAACTGTCGCGCCAGAATTCCACGCCCATCTGTCAGGACACGGGCACGCCCATCTTCTACGTGCACTATCCCGAAGGTTGGAGCACCCGCAAGTTGCGCGATCAAATCCGCGCGGCGATTGTGATCGCGACGCAGCAATCGTATTTGCGGCCCAACGCCGTCGATGCCATCACCGACAAGAACACCGGCGACAACCTCGGCGACGATGCCTTCCCCAACATTCACTTTGAAGAAGTCGAAGGCGACACGTTGACGGTTGATTACATGATGAAGGGCGGCGGCTGCGAGAATGTGGGCGCGCAATACTCATTGCCCAACGCGCAACTGGGCGCAGGCCGCGATTTAGCGGGCGTGCGCAAGGTCGTCCTCGATGCGGTGCAGAAGGCGCAGGGGCAGGGCTGTGCGCCCGGCGTGTTGGGTGTCGCTATCGGTGGTGATCGCGGTTCGTCGTACTATCGATCGAAGGAAGTGCTCTTCCGCAAGATGGAAGACACCAACCCCAATCCTGAACTGGCCCAGTTGGAAGACCGCCTCACCGACGAAGCCAATCAAATGGGCATCGGCCCGATGGGTTTTGGCGGCAAAACCACCGTCCTTGGTACGAAAATGACGGGCATGCATCGCCTACCCGCGTCGTATTTCGTGTCCGTGTCGTACATGTGCTGGGCGCATCGCCGCCGCCGCATGATCGTTCAGGGCGACGAAGTGAGTTACGAATAATTCACGCACCACGCATCACGCACTACGTTTTGCGTGTTCCGTGTTGCGTGATAGGAGACACCTATGAAGAACCTAACAATGCCCATCAGCAACGACGCCATTCTCGATCTGAAAGTGGGCGACCCTGTCAGCCTGAACGGCGTGATGATCACCGCGCGCGATGCCGCACACAAGTGGATGCACGACACGTACATCAAGCAAACCCGATCGGTCCGCGACGACGACGAAGAAGTCTATGCCGCCATCAGGCAACTGCTCAACGGCGGCGGCATCTATCACTGCGGTCCGGTCGTGGCCGGGTTGGATACGAAGGACTATCGGTTTGTGGCGGCTGGCCCCACGACGAGCACGCGCGAAGAACCGTATCAAGCCGACGTGATGCGCCACTTCAACGTCAAGGTCGTCATCGGCAAGGGCGGCATGGGACCTAAGACGTCCAAGGGCTGCCAGGATACGCCCGGCGTGTACTTGCACGCCATCGGCGGCGCGGCGTCCCTCATCGCGAAAACCGTTGTGAAGGTGCAGGGCGTGTACAAAATGCAATTCGGTGTGCCGGAAGCGATGTGGGTGATCGAAGTGAAAGACTTCCCCGCCGTCGTCACGATGGACGCGCACGGCGACAGCCTGCACGCCGCGATCGATCGCAGCAGCAAAGCCGAGTTCGAGCGGTTGTTGGCACTACCGCTCTAAGCCAATTTCCCCGGAGAATCTGATCCACGAATCTCCACTCATCATCACGAAGCATTTCAGTCGTGGCGATGGGTGTGAGTTCGTGGATCATTTATTTTGTGGTAAGGACGTTTGCGCTTAACGCCGGATCACCGGCAAATAGACCTTCGCTAAGGTGACCTGAATGATCAGCGGCCCAAAGATGTTGTTCTGCTCATCGCCTTCCATGATGCGGCCATACGTCGGTGTGCCATTCGTCGTTGAATAGGGCGAGCCATACGTGTCAGCCTGGATATACACCCAGTACGTGCCCGGCGTCGTCAAGGCCAGTGTATAGGTCAACGACCAACTCTCGTTGAGACCCAGGCCGCCTGCGCCGAGCGTGGTCGTGTAGGACTTCACCACGCGATAGTAATTGGCGCGGAACGTCGTGGGGCAATCAAAGGTAAAGGTCGGGCAGCCGCCCAGATACCGGTCGTCAGGCGATAGCGGGGCCGCTGCGCCTACCGGCTTGACGTAGAGATCGACTCCAAACCACCCCGTACCATCGGCTGCTAAGGTTGAAACAAAGCCCTGATTGGTCATCGTTGCGTAGAAATTGATAGGCTTGGCGATCGTCAAGCGCCCCGTACCTGCGTTTAGGCCCGTAACAGACAAATCCGGCCCGGCCACCGGGGTCTGGATTTCCTGGCTCTGATTGGTCGGATCAGTCTCCACGCCGTGTGCGCTGCCCGCATTGGCCTGCACATAGTGCGCGGCCGCCAACACTTCGGGCGCGGTGGTCTGCAATGTCGGTGAAACGAGCGCGGTTAACGTCAGTTGCAGCGACTGATTGGGGCCAAGCGTGGGCACGAGCCGCTGATAGACACTGCTGCCGTCGATATCCTCTTCCACGAAAGTCCAGCCCGCACACGGCGCGACGCAGCTCAGCACGTGGGTGCGGGTATAGCCCGGCAGGCCCGGCTCCAGAAAACTCACGATGCTAATATCCGTCGCGGTGATGGGCAGGGCGGTCACATTGGTTAGATTGAGGGTGTACGTGATGATCTGTCCCGGCGCCGCCGTGAGCAGATTGTCATTCAACGACAAACGTAAATCAAAGCGGTAACGCACCACGACCCGATCGAGATTGCCGACGACCGCGCGCTGCGCGTTGGCCACCATCTGCGGCGCGCCCACAATCTCAAAGCCGTCTGGAATCTGAGTCGTGCTGGTGATGACTTGTGCCATGTACCGCAGTTCCCGGTGCGTATTGGGCGGCAATATGCCCACCGACCAGCGCGCAATGCCCTGGGCCAGCAGGGCACTATCGGGTGCGGGCAGGCCGATCGGTTGTGCGTTGGTCAAGCCGGTGGGTACGACATCGGTAATGATCACGTTGTTCAAAGTCAAGGTTTCGGATGGATTGGTGTAAACGATCGTATACGTGATCCAATCGCCGGGTTGAACCAGGCCGTTGGTCTGTGGCGGGGCCGAGGTCTGGTGCGAGCGGCCCACTTGATAAGCCGCGCCGATGGGATGCTGCACTTGGTTGGAGCGCACCGCAACCGTTTCGCTGTCGAAGTTGGCCGTGTTGCGGATGATCATGCCGCTGAACACATCGTTCCGGGTCACGACGCGATAGCCCATAGTCCCGCCGCTGTGCGGCGCCAGCGGGCCGATCTCCCAATATAGTGTGGGTGACAATTCCGCGTGCGGGGTAATGCCGGGCGAGGCAAAGATCGAGCCGGGCACATATGTGGTGTTGTCGGGCACGACATCCGAAATCACCGTACCGGCCAGCGGTGTGTCGTCGACGTTGCTGATGGTCAGGGTATAGGTGATGGCGCTGCCCGGCTGAATCGTTTCGCCGCTGGCGGGCACGGCGAATTTGAAAAACTCCGGCGGCGTGGGCGTTTCGTACTTGATTTCAACCCGATAGAGCACGGGCGTCTGCGAGAACAACGTGGTGGTAAAAAATACTTGATACTGCACATAGCGCGCGGTCAGACTCAGGAGCAGGGTGCTGGTGACCAGGCCGGTCTGGGCTGCGGCCGGTTGCTGCGCCGTCCACGCCGAGTACACGCCGTTGTTGCCGGCAAAGCGATAGCGCAAGGTGGCGGTTACGGCCGACGAAGGCAGTTGCGCCACCCAACTCAAGTGGTTTAGCGGATAGCTTTTGCCGAGATCGAACGGTTCGGCCGTGTAGGTGCCAGCATCCACATAGGCCGAGCCGCTGGAGCCGGTCGTGGCTCCGGCATTGATGATGTTCGTGCGGATGGGTTGACTGGTGCCGGTGGAGCCGCCGAGGATGTAAATGAAACCGTCGTCGTTGACCACTGCCGCGTGCAGCAAGCGCTTCGGCACGATGTTGCTGGTGGCCGCCCAATTCTGTACGCCGTTCGACGGTTGATCGAGCGCGGCAAACGCCAGATCAGACACGTCCGAGATGCCATTCTTCGCGCCGCCGGTGGCGTAAATTTGCCCGCCGAATGAGACGGCGGCGCCTTCAAAGACGCTATTGGGCAGCACCTTGGCGGTCTGCCAACTCAGCACGTCGCCGGTGGTGGTCAGCGGCTCGGCATAAACCACATCCGGGACTACGTCGATCAACGAAGTCACTGACACGCCACTCATGGCATACAAGCGCCCGTTGACCGTGGCCGCTGCCATATGGTTGTACGTGCGATACGGCAAGCGGGCTGTGGTGGAATACCAGGCCGTGATGTGGCCCGTTACCGGATCGGGCTGGGCATAATACACTTCATCGCTGCCCTGATTAGAGGGCGACAAGCGTCCGCCGATGTAGTACAGGCGATTACCCATGACCACCACCTGACCGCTGACCAGACGTTTGGGCAAGGGCGCGGTGGCCGATAAAGCCCCCAACTCGCCGGTATCTGGATCGAGCGTGGCAAATGCGACCGTGTTATAGCGGAAGAGTTGCTGACCATCATCACCGCCTAAAAGATAAACCCGGCCGTTCAATACCGCCGCCGATAGGCCCGTCACGCCCGCCTGGCCCGTCGTGTAGATGTAGATGCTGGTATTCAGCGCGGTGGTGGCGGTGACCCAGTTGCTTAGATCGTGCGTCTCCGTGTTGACGGCCGCATACTGAATCGACCGCAGCGAGCCGGTATCCGTCCGACCGCCAAACACGTACAAGCGATTGGCATAGGCCACGGCGGTATGCTCGAAGCGCGGCACAAAGCCGGTGGCATTGGTGGTGGTGATCCAATCACCGGCCACACCCAGCCGCAACAACGTCACCTCGCCATCGCCCTGGCGCGTCATCCCGGTCTGAAAGAAGGTGCCGCGGTTGAAGTCTTCGATCGTGGTGTGGGCCAGGATGATGGTGCGCACCGCCGGTGATGCCAACGTGGCGGGCGATTGCAACGCCGCCAGCACCAACACGGTGGCGGCCAAACCGATGATCAGGGGCGAAAGTTTGCGTATCATGCGAGCCTCGCAAGATCAATACCACAGCCGCCGACGATGAGCCTCGCGGCGGCTGTAGGCCAGAGTGGGGCTATGGCAGTCACCGTCCAGTGGGTGAAATCCGTGCTCGGACCTGCTTACTTCAGCAAGATGACGCGGGCGCGGGTGGGCGGGCAAAAAGCGGGTTCATAGTAAATGTTGGCCTTTGACGCATCCCAGGACACTTCTTTGGCGTAGATCGCCCCAAATAAAGCGCCTTCTGCGCCGGAGATATTGACCGAACCATTCGGGGCATAAATGAACCCGTGCAATTCCAGCGCCGGATTATGCGCGGCCACTGCGCCGCTGGAGGTGTCACCGGACAGGGTGAACAACAGCGGGAAACGCGGATCATAGGTGCTGAGCGACACCCCGCCATTCATACGAATGTTGCCTGTCGCAACGATGCTGGCGTTGCCGGTCACGTTGTGTAGATCAACGTCACCT
>JAGOBP010000145.1 GCA_017999195.1 Thermoflexales bacterium | reverse complement strand
TCGAAGCGGTGGCGCGGCTGTTCAACATCGACAAGATCGATGACTTCTTCGAGAAGATCGGTGCGGGCGACATCAGTTCGCAAGCGATCGTCAGCAAAGTCATCGAAGCCGATCGCAAGGCCAATCCGCCCACCGATGAGCCGCTGCCGCTGACCGCGCCTTCCCGGGCCGAAGTGTCCGGGCTGGCGGTGCGCGGCACGGGCGGCATGATGACGACGCTGGCCAATTGCTGTAAGCCTGTGCCCGGCGACCCCATCATCGGCTTTGTCACGCGCGGGCGCGGTGTGATGGTGCATCACCGCAACTGCACCAACATCGTGCACAGCCACGAAACCGAGCGGCTGATCGAAGTCTCATGGGGCAGTAATCAGCGCACGTACCCGGTGCTGATCAAGATCGCGGCTTACGATCGCGGCGGCTTGCTGCGCGACATCGCTGCCGTGGTGGCCGCCGAGAGCGTTAACATGAGCAGCGTCAACGTGACCACCAATCGCAACCTGGCCACCTTCCTGGCAACGCTGGAAATCGCGGGCACATCGCAACTCTCCAAAGTGATGGACCGCATCGAGCGGCTGCCCAATGTGATTGAAGTCAAACGGCAGTTGAGTTGACCCTAACCATGCGCAGGGTTTACCTCTCCGAAAAAATCAAGAATCTAAATGCAACGTTGGGCTTCACGATCCTGCTTATCCTGGTTGATCTGCACCCTCAGGCAAATGGCTGGTATTTCGGAATGACGGTCTTGGTCGCAATCTGGTTTATCTATGAATGGGGTGGCTGGTGGCGTTGTCGCTGGCAGTATCGTATGCTGTCCTGGCGCGAAATGCTGATTCGCGAACGGCGAAACGTTGCTAACAGCTACGTCATCCTCGGCACAGTTGTCTTTGTCCCCGCCTTTGTGATGATGGGTGTCCGCTCTCTAAGCAATACTGGCGGATTGTTGGGTTTTGCACTTGGTTGCGTCTACGTCTTTGCGATGGGTTACGTCAGCCGACACAGCACAGCAAACGGTGACAGGTTGTGAAAGCAAGTGTCCGCCTTCTTGGCATCATATGCTTGTTCGCCTGTCTGGCCGCCTGTTCGCCGTCATCCACGCTGACGCCCCTGCCCTATGCCGATGACTTCTCCAAGTCCGACAACGGCTGGAAAGTCGTCGAGGACAAGATCATCCAGATTCGGTATCAGGACGCGGCACTGCACTTCACGATTGATGATCTCGATCAGATCGCGTGGTCGACAGCGGGCAAGCGTTTCGAAAACTTCACGCTCGATGTAG
The DNA here is from genome assembly GCA_017999195.1 of Thermoflexales bacterium. Lineage (GTDB taxonomy): Bacteria > Chloroflexota > Anaerolineae > Fen-1058 > Fen-1058 > JAGOBP01. Next base: position 7,224 of record JAGOBP010000145.1, on the reverse strand, counting down.
ACGCGACGCAAGTTGACGGCCCCAGCGACAACAGTTACGGCGTGCTGATCCGCTACGTAGACGAGAAGAATTTCTATCGGCTGGACATCAGCGGTGACGGTTACTTTGCCATCAACAAATATCAAGCGGGCAAGTGGCTGAAATTGCAGGACTGGACCGAGTCCGCGGCCATCAAACGCGAGGCGGCCACCAATCACCTGCAAGTGATCGCGCGCGGCAGTCAGTTCACATTCAACGTCAATGGTGAAACCGTCACCACGTTTACGGATGATGAATTCAAGCAAGGTGACATCGGCTTGACGGCCGGCACGTTGTTTGATAATGCCGGCGTACATATCGCGTTTGATAATCTCACTCTCAGCGAGGCCAAACCATGAGCAATTGCTTATTCTGTAAAATCGCCTCCGGCGACATTCCCGCCACGATTGTCTATCGCGGCCCTAATGTGCTGGCCTTCCGCGACATCGCGCCACAAGCCCCGACGCACATTTTGGTCATCCCCGTCAAACATCTCGCTTCGGTGGCCGTCATGCAATCGGGCGATGTCGATCTGGTGGGCAACCTCATCGCCACTGCGGCCAAAATCGCCGAAAGCGAAGGCTTGCAGCAAGGGTACCGGCTCGTCATCAACACCGGTTCACAGGGCGGTCAATCGGTCGATCACGTCCACGTCCACATTCTGGGCGGGCGGCAAATGACGTGGCCGCCGGGCTAATTCGCACGCTGCGACAGTGCAAAACGCGCCGACTTGAAGCAATCAAGTCGGCGCGTTATTTTGCAGCCTGCCTCTCGCAGCTTGCTACGTCCGCAACACCCCAATAAACGGCAGATTCCGGTAATACTCATCCACGTCGAGGCCGTAGCCAAACACAAATTCATTCGGGATGTCGAAACCCACATAGTCCAGCGCCACATCGATCTCGCGCCGCTCATACTTGTTAAGCAGCGTGCAAATCTTCAGGCTGGCCGGTTGGCGCGATTGCAGCACGTTGCAGATATAACTGAGCGTGCGCCCGGAATCGATGATGTCTTCCACGATCAAGACGTGCTTATCGCGGATGTCACGCTCCAGGTCCATGATGATGCGCACCACGCCCGTCGATTCGCGCGCACCCACGCCATAACTGCTGACGGCCATGAAGTCGATCGAATGCGGAATGTGCACCGCGCGCATCAGGTCGGTCAGAAACAGCACGCCGCCTTTGAGGATGCACACCAGTACCAGGTCTTTGCCTGCGTAATCGGCATCCAATTGACGCCCCAATTCAGCGATGCGTTCCTGCAATTTCTCCGGCTCAATCAAGATTTGCTCGGACGGCGCAACATAGCCCAGTGCAGTAATCGGGTCAGGCATGATCGGCTCCTTAGGCGCGACGCGGAATTTGATGGCAGTGACGGCAGCGCGCTTCGTACGACTCGCTGCCGCCGACCAGAATAATCGGGTCGTCGAAGTTGGCCGGGCGGCCATCGATGAGGCGCTGGGTGCGGCTGGCCTCGGCCCCGCACACCACGCAGATCGCGTGCAGTTTATCCACGCGTTCGGCTTCCGACATCAATTGCGGCATCGGGCCAAACGGCTCGCCGCGAAAGTCCATATCCAGCCCAGCCGCGATGACGCGCACGCCCCGATCGGCCAGTTGCTGCACAATGCGGGTGATGTCCGCGTCAAAGAACTGGACCTCGTCAATACCAATCACGGTGGTATCGGCCTCGACGGCGGCAAAAATCTCGGCCGCGTTTGCCGCCGGAATCGCATCGTGCCCAAGGCCGTCGTGCGATTTTACCTGCTCCACCGCATCGTAGCGGGTGTCGATCGCGGGCTTGAACACTTGCACATGCTGCTTCGCAATCCGTGCGCGCCGCACCCGCCGGATCATTTCTTCGGTCTTGCCACTGAACATGCTGCCGCAGATCACTTCCACGGATCCGCTGCGGTGCTGCCCGTCCATGCTGCCTCCGCTCTGAGTAAAGTATAAAACAAAAGGGCAGAAGTCATGACAACTCTGCCCTTCGTATTCAACTTGCCGTGATACGCAACCGGCTAGGCTTTAGCGGCGTCTTCGTCAACCAACTCGACAATCGCCTGCTTTTCCTTGCGGGTCTTCTTCTTCTTGGTCGTGTCGACCACCGTTTCCTGCCGCTTTTCCAGGCGCTTGATGAAGCGATCAACCTGGCCTTCGGTGTCCACGATGCGCTGCTCGCCCGTGAAGAACGGGTGGCAGTTCGAGCACACGTCGGTACGCAGTTCAGCCATCGCCGCGCCGACCGTCCAGGTTTTGCCGCACGCGCAAATCACACGCGCTTCAGGGAACCACTTGGGGTGAATGCCTTCGCGCATGATTAAGCCTGACCTTCCACCGGCGCAGCCACCGCAACCGGCTGCACACTGATGCGCTTGCGATCGCCCGGCAGCGGTTCAAAGACCACCACACCGTCGACCACGGCGAAAATCGTATAATCTTTCGCCAGCATCACATTCGCGCCCGGCTTGAAGTGCATGCCACGCTGCCGGACAATGATATTGCCCGAGCGCACGGCTTCGCCGCCGAAACGCTTGACCCCCAACCGTTGTGAGGTTGAGTCCTTGCCATTGCGGGCTGACCCGCCGCCCTTCTTATGAGCCATGATCTCTCCTTCTATTCTGACGGAAGTCCGGCCGGGTGTCTCAACGGAGACGCCGGGTTTCCCGTCTTACTCGGTCACGATCTGCTGAACTTGCAGCCAAGTGTAATTCTGGCGGTGCGTGGCTTGCGTGCGATGCCGCTTGCCACCAATGCGATACTGGAAGACCAGTGTCCGCGGACCCTTGCTCTGCTCGGTCACGCTGGCCACGACTTTCGCCCCGGCCACGGTCGGCTGACCGACTTTGACGCCGTTGTCATCCGCGACCATAAACACTCGGTCAATCTCAAACTGGTCGCCGACCTGTTTATCAAGCCGCTCAACCTGGACTTTGTCGCCGACTTCGGCGCGATACTGATTACCTGACACTTCAAAGACTGCGTACACGGGAGCCTCCACAAGATGACAACAATTCGCGGCCCGTCACCACTGGCCGCGCAAGCCTGCGAATTATACCGCCTTAGTTCGTTTTGTCAAGAAAGATCAGATTGATTCGCTTGATATGCGTTGTGGCTGGATCGACCCCCAACGCCGCGATCAATTCATCGGGGCGGCCCGTGCCGCTCTCCGTCCCCTGCAAACTCGATCGGACTATGGCGCGATCGGGTTGCACCTCGATCGAGAGCGATTGAACCAGCGGGCGCAGATTGTAAACCTTGCCCCGTCGATCGCGCCTGACTTCAGTCGCCGCCCAAAATTCGCGCACTCGATCGGGCAGCGCGGCCATCGCGGCCGGGTCTTCCACGCTGATCTCAAACTCCGTCGAGAGCAGCTGCGTTTGCAGGGCCGGGGCGTTCAGCGCCACCGCTTCGATCGAGCGCAGTTTGATCCCCGGCGGCAGCGCCCGCTCTAATCGCGTGCGGGCGTCATCGATCTCCAACGCAGGCGATAGGACGGCATCCATCACTTCATGATCGCTGGTGCAGCCGACGGGCAGCGCCGCCGCAAACGTGATCTTGGGCTGCGGATTAAAGCCTTCGGAATAGGCCAACGGCCAACCGGCGCGGCGCAAAATGCGCTGCCACGCTTTGGAAATATCCAGATGCCCGATGTATTTCAAAGTCACATCGCGCGTAAAGGTTACACGCAAGCGTTGGCGACTAGCAACTTCATTCACGGCTTGAACGTCTTCACTCATCACTTATCACTCGTCACTGATCACGCCAGCACTTGCAGCGGAATCACGTCGTTCACTGAGATCGGTTTGCTGCCACGTCGATCGTACGGCTTAACTTCCGGGCACTCCCACGCATCCGGCTCAGTGCCCATGCGCATTTGTTTGAACTTGGGCAAAATACCGCAGGCAAAACAGTGTTCGCGGCAATCGACACGCGTCTTGCCGTCGGCGCTCCACAGAAAGTCTTGCAACAAGAACTTCTTGGTCACGCCAATGTCGATGTGATCCCACGGAAACACTTCGTCCAGCAGCCGTGGTCGCCGCGCATACCAATCGGGGTCCAGGCCCAACTCGTCGAAGGCTTGTCGCCACGCGACGGAGTTGTGATGCTCCTGCCATGCATCGAACTTGGTGCCCAACTGCCATGCTCGTAGAATCACCGCCCCAATACGACGATCGCCGCGCGAGAGATAGGCTTCCATTTGCGCCTCTTCGGGATCGGACCACGTGACTTTCAGACCGGTGGTGCGCAGTTCTTTCTTCAACAAGACTTGCTTGGCGCGCGTCGTTTCTTCTTGATCCAGCGGCACCCACTGAAAAGGCGTGTGCGGCTTGGGAATAAACGTGCTGGCCCCGATGTTGACTTGCGCGGCCTTGCCGTGGAATTTGCGCCCTTCAGCCAGTGCCGCTTTCGCCAGATCGATGATGGCCTGGACATCTTCCATCGTTTCGCTGGGATGGCCGATCATGAAGTACAACTTGATCGTGCGCCAACCGCGTCGGTACACTTCGCGCACGGCTTCCAGCACTTGCGGCGTGGGAATAAACTTATTGATCACGCGCCGCATGTGCTCGGTGGCAGCTTCCGGCGCAAAGGTAAAACCGCCGCGCCGATTGTCTTGCAGTGCGTCCATCAGATCGGCCGAGGCCGTCTCGATGCGCAGCGATGGCAGCGACACCGATAGATGTTGTCCGGCGAAACGCTGCCCAATCGCCGTAGCCAAATCTTTGACCTTGGTGTAATCGCTGGACGACAGCGACAACAGCGCGATCTCTTCGAAGCCCGTTTCGCGCATGATGTCCTCAACCGCCGCCAACACTTCTTCCACTTTGCGTTCGCGCACGGGCCGTGTCACCATGCCCGCATGGCAGAACCGGCAGCCGCGCGTACAGCCGCGCATAATCTCAATCGGGGCGCGGTTGTGCGCAATCTCCATGTAGGGCACGATAAACTTCGTAACGGGCGGCGGCAGCACCGGCACGATGCGCTTGCGCACCGTCGGCGGCACGTCGGCCTCGATCGGCTTGATCGCCGCCACCGTCCCATCGAGATGGTAATCCACCGTGTACAGGCTGGGCACGTACACGCCGTCGATTTTGGATAGGCGGCGGAGAACGTCTTGACGCGCACTCTTCGACTCCACTGCGCTCCGCTCAGTGTGCTTGGGGAACTCGGCTTTCCATTGCTCAATACACCGTGCAATCTCCACGATGACTTCTTCGCCTTCGCCAATCGCAAAGGCGTCGATGAAGTCCGTCATCGGTTCGGGATTGTAGGTCGAGTGGCCGCCCGCAATCACAATCGGGTGGCTGGCGTCCCGCTCGCGCGCCAGCAGCGGAATTCCGCCTAAATCCAGCAGATTCAGCACATTGGTATACAGTTGTTCATACGGCAGACTGATGCCGATCAGGTCAAACTCATACAGCGGATGGTGCGTTTCCAGCGAATACAGCGGCAGACCTTCGCGCCGCATGGCCGCTTCCATGTCCGACCACGGGCAATAGACGCGCTCGCACAAAATGCCCGCGCGCCGGTTCAGGATGTCGTACAGCATCGCCAGACCCAGGTTCGACATGCCCAGATCATAGATGTCGGGAAAAGCCAGCGCGACGCGAATGGGGGCTTCGTCCCAGTTATTGACAACTTGATTGTGTTCGCCGCCGGTATAGCGGCCGGGTTTTGTGATCGTCAACAACACCCGATCGAGCACGGCGTCGATCGAGCGGGGTGTCCAAGTTCGGGTGATCATCGTAGCCCTCCTAATCGATTTCCCTGTAAGAATAGCCGCTGCTGGCTGGGCAGCGGGTGAGGTAAGTTTGGGGATTGTACCACAACTATGACCGTAATCTGATTGACTTTTGATCACCGCGTGGTAGAATCGCGCCGTTGCATATCCCAATTAAGTGAGGAAGGAATGAAACGCCTAAATAGTTTGCTCGCCGTCCTATTTGTACTCAGTGTGGTGCTAACAGCCTGCGGGGGCGGTGCAGCGGCCTCTGATCCTACGGCCGCTGTTAAATCGGCCATGGATGCCGTAGTCAACAAGCAGTTCGACAAGTTGGTCGAGTATTCGTGCGCGGCCAAGAAAGACGAAGTCGCCGGGCAGTTAAATCCGGCCGCGCAGTTAGCCAATGCGGGCATGGACGAGGCCACCACCAAGCAACTGCTGGACTCGATGAACATCACGCTCACCGGCGCGGAGTTCACCAAAGTCAGCGAAACTGGCGACAAGGCCCAGGTGCAGATGAAGGGCACGCTCACCATGAAGTTTGATCGTGAGAAGCTCAAGGCCGTGGTGACCACCCTGCTCAAGTCCCAAGGCATGGACGCCACCGATGAGATCGTCAACCAGGCGCTCGATCAAGTCTCCGGCCAATTAGAGCAAGGCCAGGCTATCGACAACAAGGTTGATCTGGTCAAGGAAAACGGCAAGTGGGTCATCTGCCCGGCCAACTAAGCCGACGGCACCCTATGAAAACGCGCCAGTTCATCCAGTTAATCGCCGTCGGCCTGCTATTGCTCACGGCGTGCGGCGGCGGGGGCAGTCCGGCCATCGACGGTACGCGCGCCTGGTTTCAGGCGCTGGCCGAGCTGCGCTTTGACGACGTGCTGAAACTCACCTGCGCCAGCGAGCCGGTGCGCAACGAGATCGCGGCCAAACTCGATCCGTTCATCGATCTCAAGCCAACCCTGGACGCGTTGAAGGGTCAGTTTGACTTTAGCAACTTGAAGTTTGAAGAGAAGAGCAATAATGGCCGCGTGGCCACCATCCGTTTAAGCGGTTCCATGACGCTGGTGGCGTTGGGCCAAACCGAAGCGATGGATGTGGCCGAAGACTTGACCGTGATCAACGAAAACGGTGTCTGGAAAGTGTGCGCCAATCCGTTGAAGTCGCCGTGAGGGCGTAAGGCCAGCCGCTTTTCGACCAACCGTCCAGTTCAAGTTCGACCAACCCGGCGAAGGCCAGCCGCCTTCGCCGGGTTTTGTTTGGGCAGTCCAGTCAAACACCTTGCGCGGCATCAAAAACTGAGTATAATTGCCGACGTTGTCACCGCACCTCAATAACTTGTCCGGCAACAGCAACGGCCCATTCGTCTAGTGGACCAGGACGCCGCCCTCTCAAGGCGGAGATCGCGGGTTCGAACCCCGCATGGGCCACACAGAACTCCCTTTATGGGAGTTCTTGTTTTATGCACCACACATC
>JAGOBP010000144.1 GCA_017999195.1 Thermoflexales bacterium | reverse complement strand
GAGCACCACACACAATACACGCCATAATCGTCGACTCGTCTGCATGTCTCTCCTCCCCAGGAAAACCATCGCAACGCAACGTTTGGAACGCTCGCATGATAGCGAACTCGCACGGCAAAAGCAATAGCATGAAACAAGACTCTGACTCAAGTGGTGGTGCCCGGTGTCACGGATCGGTTTAGATCGTCGCGACACCGGGCACAGTTCACTTCAATACGATAGGGTTATCTGCGCACTGCGGGCAGGAACACTTTGTAACCACCGCCGCTGGTCTGCGAAGTCAGCGCACCGTTGATGTTGCCGGTGGTGTTCGCCACGGTCACGATCACGTCGTCGGCCAATGCCAGCGTAGGCTTCTGGTTGTAGAAGACGCTACCGAAAGTCCTGGTGACAGTCTGGCAGTTGACAATCGTGCTGTACGAACCAGAGTAGTAGAACTCCAGCCGATACGTGCCCGCCGGCAATCCATTGGTGGTGTAATTGCCCGCACTATTCGCGCTCGTATAACCGAAGTAGCTGCCGCCGCTGGTGTAGATTTCGACGTCGGCAAACGCTATTGGACTGCCGCTGCCGCTCTCGGTGATCTTGCCTGAAATCTGGCCGCCGCGCGTCAGAACCGCGTTGATGTTGGGAACGACGCCAGACGCCGGGACATTGACGGGATCGGCTGTTGCGTAAGTCGATTTGTTGTTGTAATACTCAGAGATGTAGGCGCGCCCGGTTCCGGAGGTGTACGTGGTATCAAACTGAATTTTGTACGAGCCGCTAATCAGCCCGGTGGTCGTGAAGTAGCCGCTTTGATCGGTGTAGGCGTAACCTGAGAAGCCGACTTTGGAAACGTAGATTTCAACACCGGCCAGGCCTGCTCCAGTATCTTCCGCCGCGACCCGACCGGTAATCTGCGCCCCACGCGCCAGGACCGCATTGATGTTGGCCGTAGTCCCGCCGAGCGTGACACTGACCGGACTGGCGGCGGCCAGCGTTGCTTGATCGCTATAGTACTCATCCAGGTAAGAGGCTGAGTCGCCATATTCGTCAGGATCAAACCCAAGCCGATAGTTGCCGGTTGTCAAACCCGACGTGCTGTACAGCCCGTTGGCGTCGGTGTAGCCCGACCCCACGCGTTGATTGCTCGCATTGTAGACGTTGACGTAAACCTCGGGCAGAGGAGCGCCGCCATCGGCGGCCGTGAGCTGTCCGGTGATGACGCCGCCCAATTGCAGGCTGGCATTGATGTTGCCCGTCGTCGAGCCAACCGCCACGTTGACGGCATCGGCCGTATCAAGCGTAGCTTTGTCGTTGTAATATTCGCTCAGATAGGGGCTGTACGAACCAGCCCAGAACGCGAGTTTGTAACTGCCGGTTTTCAGTTTCTTGATCGTGTATTGACCTGAGCCATTGGTCGTGGCTGATTGCGCAAGGAGCAGATTGCAGTCCGGGCCATAGGCATACACCGACACGCCCGAAATCGGCGTCCCGTTGGTGGCTGTGACCATGCCGGTGATTTGACCGCCCGTGGTCAACGCCGCGTCAATGTTGGGCGTCACCGCCCCGACCGTAACCGCGACCGGATTGGCTTGCGCCAATGTGGCCTTATCGTTGTAGTACTCGTTGAGGTAATTGGAGTTGTAGGGTGGATAGAACCAGACATAGTAGTTCCCGGTGAGTAACGCTCCTACCGTGTAGGTTCCAGTCGCGTCCGTGGTCGCCGATCGGTACAGGCTTGTCGATGTGGTGCTCGTGTAGACATACACTTCCGCGTTCGCAATTGGTCCGCCGCCCGTGACCGCCGTGACCCGGCCGGTGATTTGCCCGCCGGTATCCAGTGCGGCGTTGATGCCGCCCGTAACACCGCCCTTGGTCACCGCCACCGGATTGGCGGAAGCCAGCTCGCCCTGGTTGTTGTAATACTCGCTAAGATAGTTGGAATTGTACGGCGGTGAGAAGTAAAGATAGTAGTTGCCGGTCAACAACCGACTGATGGTGTAGACGCCGGCAGCATTGGTGGTTGCATATCCCGCGTAGGTAGCTGCGGTCGTGCTGGTGTAGACGTACACGCCAACGCTTGCGATTGGAGCGCCACCACTGGCGGCAGTAATTTGCCCGGTGATCTGACCGCCACTATCAAGCGCGGCATTGATATTGGCTGTTGTCGCGTTGAGGTTGATCGACACGGGATTGGCTGCGGCCAGTGAGGTCTGGTTGTTGTAATACTCTGTGAAGTAATTGGGACTGCCGCCAGCGTAAAATCCGACATAGTAGTTTCCTGTCAACAATTGATTGATGGTATAGACGCCGCTCGCATTTGTCGTTGCGTAGCCTGCGTAGACAGTCGCAGTCGTGCTGGTATATGCATAGACCGTGATGTCGGCAATCGGCGCGCCACCGCTGGTAGCCGTAACCTGTCCCGTGATCTTGCCGCCTGTTTCCAATGCTGCGTTGATATTGCCGGTGACGTTGCCTAACGTCACCCCGAGTGGATTGGCTGCGGCGAGCGAGCGCTGGTTGTTGTAGTATTCCTCCAGGTAATCAGATGGATACGGCGGAACAAAGCGCAGATAATAGTTACCGCTTACCAGCCGGGTCACGGTGTACAGACCGGCCGCATCTGTAGGAGTTGATGCCACAATCGAAGAGGCTGTTGTGCTGGTGTAAACGTAGACATAGGCGTTTGCCAGCGGTGCACCGCCAATCGCCGCTGTCACCTGTCCAGTAATGATACCGCCCGTCTCCAATGCCGCATCGATGTTTCCGGTCACGGTGTTTAACGCCACATTCACCGGATCGGCCACCGCCAGGTTGCGTTGATTGTTGTAGTATTCCTCAAAATACACGGAATTGTAAGCGGGCAAGAAGCGCACATAGTATGTTCCGGTGTCCAGGCGGGTGACAGTGTAGACGCCGGCCGCATCTGTGGTTGCCGAGGCGGTCGAGTTGACGCTGGTTGTGCTCGTGTAAACGTAGACATTGAGATCACTTAGTGGAGCGCCGCCCGTCGCGGCCGTCACCTGTCCCGTGATCGATCCGCCCGTTTCCAACGCCGCATTGATGTTGCCGGTAACGCTCCCCAACGTCACAGGGACTACATCGGAGTCGGCCCGTATGCGCCGATCGTTGTAGTACTCTTCCAGATAGGGCGAGGCATATGGCGGGCTGAAGCGCACGTAGTAGTTGCCCGTCGTCAGCCCGGTAATCGTGTATTGACCCGACGCAATGGTTGGGTTCGCTGCGACACTGCTCGTGCTCGTCGTGCTGGTGTACGCGTAAACATAGACACCAGCAATGGGCGCGCCACCGCTGACAGCCGTGACTTGGCCCGTAATCTTGCCGCCGATGTCCATAATGCCGTCAACATTGGCTGTAACCGCGCCATCCGCCACTGTCACCGTACTGGCAGTAGCGAATGATCGCTGATTGTTGTACCATTCAGGCGCATAATCTTCCGTAGCATAACTGGTGAAGCTGACCTTATAGTTTCCCGCTGGAACGCTTAGACTGTAAACACCAGAGATCCCAAAAACGTAAGCTTGGAACACGCCCGATAGATTGAAGACATCGACTCGAACGTTATTGAGCGGCAGGCCGGTATCGGCAGCCGTGATGGTGCCAGTGATAAAACCGTTGGCCTGCGGTTGCTTCGGCAAACCGGGTTGTGTGATTTGAGGAATAGATTCGCGGACCGATGGAATCTCGATAATCTGAATCTGCGCCGTGTCTTTCAGAACCAATTGCACCATCACCCTGTCTGAGTCTGATCGCGGCATCACTTCGGCGCGGGACTCGTCGGCCAGAGGCAGGACATTACCGTCGCCGTCAAGCACGCGCAGTCGATAGTGCCCGATGGGCAGCGACCGAAATTCAAAGCGACCCGCCTCATCGAGATACACTTCATCAATAACTACCGGACCGCCGTTCGCCGCAGCCTGCACTCGCCAACCCGCCTGCCCGCCGATCACGCGACCGCGTACCTCAAACCCGGTCACAGGCGCGCCATTCGACGGGGCCGGGGGTTGGTCTACCCTGGGCGTAATTTGCTCGATTGATTGAGCGGACACAAGGCGTGCCGTGGGAAACTGGCCGCTCACCGGACCAGCCACGCTCAGTATCAACGCCACCATCAACATCAGATTTTGCCAACGCCGTGTATGAATCAACATGTCAGCCTCCCCAGGCAAGATTAACTCGAGGGCATCGACCCGATCGACTCCGACTACCCGAACGGGTATAATTACCCCCGGGTCAGTATACTCGATCTTTGTCATCATAATTGATAGAGTTTTGTCCCACTTTTGGGGGAAGCACTCATGGGCGAGTCTTTAGCCGACGTGTTGGGCCGTTACCTGCACCAATCGCATTCCAGCGTCAACCGCATCGCCAACCTCTCCGGAGTTCCCAAGCAAACCATCGCCAACTGGTTGGACGGTCGTATCAAAAAGCCGCGCCACTGGCAGGCTGTGATCAAAGTGGCGACGGCACTGCACCTCTCGGTATCCGATGCGAACAGCCTGCTCACAGCGGCCGGTCATCGCCCGATCGATCAGCTGCGCTCGACGGCCACGGAAGCCGATCGGGCATTGTTGCGGCCTTTTGCTGACCGGCCGATCAAGCCCCCCGCGCCGTTTCAGGTCATCAGCGATTTGCCCACGTTCGTCGCTCGTGAAATCGAATTGACTGAGTTGAAACGCGCCATCTTGCTGAACGGGCAAGCGGCCATTTGTGGCGTGCATGGCATGGGCGGCGTGGGCAAGACAACTTTGGCCGCGCATCTCGCCTATCAACTGCGCGCTGAATTTCCCGACGGTGTCCTCTGGGCGCGGGTGGACACCTCGGATGCGTTGACGATCCTGGCTCAATTCGCCGCCGCGTTTGGCAAAGACGTGCGCGACTATCACGATCTCGACAGCCGCGCCGCCATCGTGCGGACGCTGCTCAGCGACAAACGCGTCTTGATCGTCCTCGATAATGCCGAAGCGAGCGACCAGGTGCGCCCGCTGTTGCCACCCAGTACAGGCCAGAGCGCGGTGGTGATCACCACCCGCAACGATCTCAGTGTGCTTGATGGCTGGTCGTGCCTGACGCTGCGCCCGTTTGAGGCCAATTCCGGCGACGCGCGCGAACTCTTTGCGCGTCATCTCGATCGGGCGTGGGTCAATCGTCACGCCGCAAGCCTGAGCGCCATCGCCGCTCTGGTCGGCGGATTGCCGCTGGCGCTGGCGATCATCGCCGGTCAGCTGCGCTCCCGACCCGATGCCGTCCTGAGTGATCTGCTCGTTCAGCTGCGCGAATCAGACACCCGCTTAAGCACCCTGACCCGCGAGGATCGCAATCTGCGTGCCTCGTTCGACGTGAGTTACACGCGATTATCACCGGAGATGCAGCACAGCTTCGCGGCCCTCGGCGCCTTCGGGGGTGAAGATTTCGCGGTCGAAGCGGCAAGCCATGCGACCGGTCGGTCGATCGAATGGACCGAGGCAGCCTTGAATCAGCTGCTCGGATTTTCGTTGGTGCAGCCTGGCCGGCCTCACCGATATCGACTGCATCCACTGCTACGCGATTGCGCTCTGGAGAAGTTGGCTGCTTCACACGCTGAAGCGGCGGCCGTTCCGCAGCGCCTGATCGAGTTTTACATTCAATCTCTTGAGCACACCGAGGTCAGCGGCTACAAATCGCTCGCGGCCGATGTCGACAATATCTTGTCGATCTTGAACACTGCCGAGGTGCACGGCTGGTCCGCTCAATTTGCGCACATGGCCAACCTGACGCTGAAAATGCTCGACGCACTGGGTCTGTATTCATCTTTGATTGCCCTGATGCCGCGCGCAGAGAACAGTGCTGAACAAATCGATGATCCGCAACTGCAAGTGCCACTCTGGTTAACCCTCGCAACTCTCGAAACGGACAGTCATCGACGGCATGAGCGTGCAGAAGCATTGGCGCAGCACGCTCTATCGGTTGGGCGTACCGCCGGTTTATGGCCGCTCGTGTGCGATGCGTATATCTTGTTGGCGCACATTGCGTTTAGTGACAATCGTCCGGTTGAGGCCGAACGCTTCGCAGACGAAGCAGAAAACATCGCGCAGCAAGAGCAGCTCGTGCAGACCTTGATTCGAGTTGCCAGTGGGCGCGGCTGGCGAGCCCTGTGGCATGGCGAGCTCGATCTCGCTGAAGCAAACCTCCGCGCCAACCTCGACCTGGCACGGCAGACCAATGACGTGAATCAAACATGTGACGCCTTAAGCGGGCTGGGCTACATCCTTCATCGTCGCGGGCAATTTGCCGACGCCGACACCTGTTACGTTCAGGCCATCCAGTTGTTTGAAGATGCTCACGGGGCACGGCTGATACAGGCCTTACGGGCACGCGCTGAAAACGCCGTGGCCTGGGGACATCTGGTTGAGGCGGCTGATTACGTATCTGAAGCACTGGCGCTTGCCCGCGCCAGTGGCAAGGCCTACGATATCCTCAATATGCTGATTTATGCGGGTGATGTGGCCCTGGCCCGACACGACTTCGCTTCAGCGGCGGCCTGTTGGCATGAAAGTGAAACCGGGGCACGCCAGCTGGACGTGAATAAGCTTGCGGCGGTGGTATGTCGTTTGGGGCGGGTGTATTTGGAACAAGGCCAGCTTGATCGCGCGGCTCACTATCTGCATAAAGCGGATGCCTGGACACGCGTCAACGATATGACTGGCGCGATTCGGTGGTATCTATGCTACGATCTAGCCCGGTTGGCCCTGGCGCAAGGTAAATTGGCGGAGGCGGAAGAGCAAGCCAACGAAAACCTGCGCCGTTGCGAAGCCTTGAAGTTACGCGAAGCTGATGAAGCTCGTGCCCTACTGAGCGAAATCAACGCTGCACGCCAGTCGACCGCTAATTGAGGTCGAGAGTATCTATAGCCACCTTGCCGCAAAACGTGCTCAGCGCGAGTCCACCAACTGGAGGCCGCTCCAAAAACTGCGATACACTTGCGACGTAAACCCCTTGACATGGCCCGCGCGCCTGTGATAGAGTATCCGCAAGATGTTCGACCGAGTCAGATTCGCCATCGGTCGCCAACTGAATAGCCCATCTCCCTAAAGACGCCTTCATCCTTTGAGATGAAGTTTAACGACGCAGAGATTGCCCTCCGGGGCGATACTGCGTCGTTTTTTGTTTCCGGCTAACGCCATGCCATTTCGATTAACTGGACTCGCCATGCTGTTCACATTGATGCTGTTGATTCAGGCCCAACCAGTCACTGCGGAGACATCGCCGATGCCAACGAAGACGCCCTTCGATCCCTTGCCGACCAAGACCGCGTTCCCGGTCGTTCCGCCGACCAAAACGCCCGTACGGGTTGAGCCGCCGGTAATGACAGTGTCGCCTACCGAGCGCCCTGTCATCCCGGCCACGCCGACTGCACCTCATGTCCGCGTCGATCGCGCCGCAACACCAACGGCCAGTCTTTCATCGACGCCCGTCCCCACTCATCGCCCGGCCTCGACCGCGACGCCGCTGCCGTCCGCGACCGTCATCATCACGGAGCCGCCCACACCCGTTCAGACCCAGACCTGTCCGCCGCAATCGAGCACATCGCCCACGTTCATTGTGATCTCGTCTCCAAATTCATCCGCCCCGGTACTCGGCCTCGCGAGCCTGCTTGGCCTGATCGGGCTGGCGTTGCTCTATCAACACCACATCTGGGTGCACACCGATCTGCACCTGCGCCGCGCCACGCTGCAACTCACGCGCCGCACGCAATTGATCATCGACGACGAGTGGATCATCACTCTGTTGAATCAGGCCGTCTTCGATGCGACCGGGCAGGACGTCGGCCTCGATCAGATCGATCGGGTGCTGAGCGATCCCGCGCCCGTCATCGTTGGCCTGGGCCGCGACTTTCAGCGCGTGATCTTCACGCCCGCGCCCGCAGTAGTCAGCGCACTCATACCTTTGCTCGACGGCTCGCCGCGCCGATTGCACGCTTATCCTGTCGATGCCCGCCACGGTGATCTCTTTATCGTCGATGATCTGGCCGCCGCCTACCGCCATGTCTGCCGGCAACATCACATCACGCAGCCGCTGCCAGCCCGTCTGGCGCGCTGTGACCGCTGGCTGATCTATCTCTTACCACCACCCGACTCCCATTCGCAAAGGAGGTGAAGTCCCATGTCTACCTATCTGACCGCTCTGAAGTTGAAGATTCAAACTGCGCTGGTCCTGCGCACGCCGCTGGCCGAGGTGCCCGACGCCGAACTCGGCAACGGTCTGGTCGAAATGGCCCTGATTCTGGCCCTGGTCGTCATCGTCGCCGTCGGTGTCCTGTCCCAGTTGGGCGTGGACATCGTCGGTAAGTTGGTCGAAGTCGCCAACGCCCTGCATTAAGGAAGGAGACCGGCTGAGAACGAACGCGCATCGCTCAACGAACGGGGTAGTGGGCTGGTGGAATTGGCCCTGATCCTGCCCGCCGTGTTGATCCTCACACTGGCGATTGTCCAGTTCGCCGTGCTGGGTTTCGCGGCCAGCGC
>JAGOBP010000143.1 GCA_017999195.1 Thermoflexales bacterium | reverse complement strand
GTTTTGGTCTATATTTCAGGTAATTCTTCGATTTGTGGGATTTTGGTGATCACACTCAACGGTTCAACCCAGCGTCAATTTGTTTTTCCAGACACCCTGGCCGCGGCCACGCGTTACTATCGCGACTTCGACGCGATTTTTGATTTTCTGCCGCACATTTCACTCGTACAAAAATTCGGGCCCAATCGCTATCGCGCGCTCTACCACACGATCGAACTGGGCGTCTATCGCGTGAAGATTTTTTGCGATCTGCAAGTCCACTTCGATGAAGCGACGCAAACACTGAACGTCACGCCGTTGATCGGCGCAACGCCCGTCAAGCAGTACGTGTCGGTGCAGGCGCTCGTCGCGCAGGGGCAATTTACCAGTCAATCGGTGTTTGTGGCGCACGGGGATGAAACGCGGATCGATTACAAGTTGCGATTAGCGGCGGCGCTGCCCAAGCCCTTTGGCCTGAGCCTGGTGCCGGACGCGGTGATGAATCAAATTACCCACAGCATTGCCGATTGGCGCATCCACGAAATCGCGGGCGGCTTTATCGATCGCTCAATTGCGGCGTATCAACCGACATACCCAGCGCGGCGCGAATTGTGTCCAGCTGGGCTGCCGCAGCCTGTTGCCCTAACCCCACGAGATCGCCAAATCGACCACTATCGAAGTAAGTAAAGCCTGCCAACTGGGGCGTGATCAAACAATCCACCGCGTTCAGCCCCCCACCCGATCGCTCGATCAGCACTTCCACGGCCGTGATGCCATACCGCAAGGGGCCACCGCGTCGACGCAGCTTGGGCTGCATCAAGTCCACCCCGATGACGTAGTCTGCGCCCATCGCTCGCACGGCCATGCCAGGCAAATTGAACGAGATACCGCCATCGCCCCAGACGTGGCCGTGATCGCGCACCGGCACGACCAGACCCGGCACAGCGCAACTGGCATGCACCGCCACGGCGACCTTGCCATCACTGATCATGACCGGCGCACCCGTTTCCAGATCAGTGACACCGGCCGCAAACGGAATCGTCAACTCGTCAAAGGCGCGATCACCGATGATACGGATGAGCCAGCGCGCCAACTTGGCAAAACTCACGAAGCCGTCGCGCGGCCACACCAGGCTGGCAATCGCACTCCAGCGCAACTCGCCCGACAGTTCGGCCATGCGCACGGGCGTGATTCCGGCGCAGAGCAAACTGCCCACGATCGATCCGGCGCTGACACCCGCCACGTAATCGATGGGAATGCCGGCGCGTTCCAGTTCCATGATCACGCCGACGTGCGCCGCGCCGCGCATCACGCCGCCACTTAACGCTAAACCCACTCGTTTACGAGTCATGATAATGATCCACGAAGGTCACGAAGAAACACGAAGTGCCCACCTTGTTTACTAATCGACCAATCTACTTCAACGCATCCAGACCAATAGGCATCCGCACGGCCGCATTTGCCTTGGGCGGCACACGGCTCATGGCATACTCGGCCAGCGCCGTAATCGTGAGGCTGGGATTCACGCCGGGATTGGCGGGCATGATCGATCCATCGGCCACGAACAAGCCGGGATAGTTGTAGATTTCGCAGTTCAAATCGATCACGCCTTCGCGCTCATTCGCCCCAAACGGCACGCCGCCCAGGATGTGCGCCGTCATCGGGATGTTGAGCAAGCCTTCGTTCAACGAGCCGGCCGCGATGCCGTTGGTCTGCTGGGCGAACATGCGCGTGACCTTGTGACCGATGTCGATCTTGCTGGGAATGGTGTGATCGGCGTCGGGCTTGGAGACTAGATTCTTACGCCACAGGGTGAAGGGGCTGCGCCCCAGGCGCAAGCGAATGCGATTATCTTCGGTCTGCATGACCAACAGAATCGTGGTGCGCTGCGCCCAGCCCGGCAAAATATGGGTCTTGGCAAAATCGATCGGGCGCGTGAAGATTTGGACGAGCGTTTTGACCAACCGCTTGGGAATGCTGAGGTCCTGATCGACCAGCGGCCCGGTGAGGAAACGCATCAAGCCAGAACCGGCGGGATAGCGCACCGGCTCGATGGTGGTCACATCATCCGCGTTGAAAATCGACGTGATGGCGACGCCTTCCGAATAGTTGGTCTTGAGATCGCGCGCAGTCGCGCCCAACAGCGCTTCGCTGTTGGTGCGCACCATATCGCCCAGCCGCTGAGAAATCCTGGGCAGGGAGTGGGTTACTTCGCGGCAGCGAAACAACAAGCGCAGCGTGCCCAACGCGCCCGCCGAGAAGATGACGTTGCGCGCGCGCACGATTTTTTCGGGATAGCCAAAGATGCGCGTGGCACTGCGATAGACGACCTCATAGCGCGCACCGTCGGGCTGATTGGGCGGCAGCGGTCGAACATCGCGCACTTCAGTTTCCGGCCAGACTTGCGCGCCCCATTTTTCCGCGAAATACAGGTAGTTTTTGACCAGCGTATTCTTCGCGCCATGCCGACAACCAACCATGCAGCCGCCACATTGCAGGCAGCCCGTCCGATCGGGGCCTTCACCCCCGAAGAACGGATCGGACACCGTCTCACCCGGCTTGCCGAAGAAAGTGCCGACATCGGTCGGATGGAAAGTGATCGTCGTGCCGAGTTCTTGCGAGATCGAGTGCAGCACTTCATCGGCCGGCCACAAACACGGATTGCGATCGACGCCCAACATGCGCTTGGCGACAAGATAGTGCGGTTTAAGCAGCGCTTTCCAATCGGCCAGGTGTGACCAGGCCGGCGCGTCGAACATCTTGTCGCTGGGTTCCATCAGGACGTTGGCGTAACCCAGACTGCCGCCGCCGACGCCGCTGCCATGCAGCACGATCACATCGCGAAAACTGCTAATTTGCAGGATGCCAAAGCATTTGAGAATGGGCAGCCAAATATATTTGCGCACATGCCACGTGCTCTTGGCAAAATCCTGATCACGGAACCGCTTGCCGCGTTCCAGCACCAGCACGTTGTAGCCCTTCTCGGTCAGCCGCATCGCCGAGACGCTGCCACCGAAGCCGGAACCGACGATCACGTAATCGAAAGTTGCGTGTGGGTTGTTCATGTGTTCACTCCACTTCCTTCATCAAGTGATACACCAGATCAGAATCGGACACGACCGCGACCGGCTTCTGTTTGCCGCCTTCTTCCCGCACTACAATGACGCGATGAATGTGCTTGTCTAGCAATAAATCGGCCACCTGGCGCAATTGATCATCCGGCGAAACGGTCACCACCTGCTGCGACATATAGTCACCCACTCGCTGCTCGGTCCAGTCATCATGGCCCAGGTAACAGCGCAACACATCCGCGCGCGTGATGACGCCCACCAGATAGCCGTCGCGATCGGTAACCACGAGGCTGCTGATGTCCTCGGTGACGAGGCGGCGCACGGCCTCCCCCATCAGCGTATCGGCAGTGCAATGATAACAACCAAAACGCTTGGCTTCCGTAACGGTGCGGCCTTCTTTCATGTGGGGGCTCCTTAAAGCGAATGGCTAATTCGCTGACTCAGTGCGTCACGAGCGTCCCGAGTAGTTTACCTGAATGTGAAACGAAATACAAGACCGAAATGCCAGTAGACCAGGAAACAGGTAGATAAAAACAGCGATCCACGAATCTACACCCATCAACACGAATGAAAGACCTTCGTGCAGATTCGTGTGAATTCGTGGATCACTGATCTGTAGGCTAGAAATCGACGGAGGTGCCGTGGTAGGCGCACTCAAACAGACGACGCAGTTCGGCGGTTTCCGGCAGGCGCGGACTGGTGACCAATTGCGTATCGGTTTCGGCCTTGGCGACGAGGTCGTCTAAAGCCAGCATATATGCTTCACGATCAATACCGAGTTCGCGCAACGACGTGGATTGTTGGAGAGTGCGTTGTAGGTCACGCAGGGCAGCCACCAAATTCACCGCGCCCGATCGATCGTCGGCGGCTGACAGGCCCAGCATGCGGGCAATCTCGAAGTAGCGGCTGCCGCCCGCATTGGCCGTGAACTCGATGGTGTACGGCAAAAACAGCGACACCGCTCGACCGTGCGGCACGTGGAAGAGCGCCCCCAGCGCGTGACCCATCGCATGCGCCAGGGTGGCCTGCGAATTGCCAAAGCCCAATCCGGCGATGGTCGCGGCATTGTGTAAATGCTCGCGCGCTTCCGCGTCTGCGCCGTTTTGATACGCACGCGGCAAATATTCAAAGATCAATTTGGCCGCTTGCAGACACAGCCCGTCGGAGAAGTCATTGTGCCACGTGCTGCAATAGCCTTCGATGGCGTGCGTCAACGCATCGAGGCCGGTGTCCGCCGTAAGGGCGGGCGGTAGCGACATCACGAGTGCCGGATCGACAATGGTCAGATCGGGCAACAGTTCGCGGCTGCCCATGCCCAACTTGCGATGTTCTTCAGTGTCCGTCAACACCACATACCACGTCGCTTCGCTGCCTGTGCCCGACGTAGTGGGTATCGTGATCAACTTGGCCTTGGCGCGCAGACCGAATTGATCGAAAGGATTGATCGACGCGGGATCGACATCGGGGCGTTCGTACAACAGCCACGCGGCCTTGGCCGCATCCAGGCATGATCCGCCGCCGAGACCGATGATCCAATCGGGTTGGTGTTGAAGCATCTGGGCCGCGCACAACTTCACTGTTTGGAGCGAGGGCTCCGGCTCGATCTGCTCGAACACGACCGTCGGAATCCCGGCATTTTTCAGGCGATTCTGCACCAGTTGCAACAGGCCCAACTTGTCCAGATTGCCGTCAGTAACGATGAAGGCCAATCGCCCCGTTAACTGCTCCAGATGCGACAGCGCATCTTCGCCAAAGACCACGTGCGGACTATCGAAGAACCACATACTCTATCCTCAAAAAAGACCTGACAGGTTTTGAACCCTGTCAGGTCTAAATACTATTCCGGCCAGGCCGTATCGATTAAGGTGGCACAGTGGACGAGTTCGGTGGCCGCCTTGGGCGCTTTCATCACCTTGAGCATGTTGCCCTTCAGTTTGAGTTGGCGCGTGACCATGCCCTGAATGGGATCGAGTTTCTTTTCCAGCACTTTCTTCCACGCCGGGAAACCCGCTTCCAGCACGAACTCGGTTTTCTTGGCGTCGGGATCGAGCACTTCGTAGGCGTCGCGGCAGGCACCGTGCCACAGATCGGTGTACAGGTGCACGGGTTTCTCCGCGCCGGGAATGTCGGTGATGACAAAGGCAAAGTCGCCTTCCCAATTCTTGGCGGCTTCGCGATAATTCTCGCTCTTGTTCAATTCCACCATCAAGGCTTTGACCCACTCGTCGGTTGCAAATTTTATCGGCATGGTCGTCTCCTGTGAATTGTCGCTGACACCTGTCAGCGTTCCGAATCGATGTTGGCAAGTTCCGCCTCGCGCAGCGGCCGGCGCAGAATCTTGCCGATGATAGACTTGGGCAGCGCGTCGCGAAACTCGATAATCTTCGGTATTTTGAAGGGCGCTAGCCGGGTCCGACAAAACTCGATCAGTTCATCGGCCGTCGCCGTCCGATCGGGTTTGAGCACGACGAACACTTTCACGCGTTCGCCTTTATCGCCGTGCGGTACGCCAATCGCCGCCACTTCATACACCGCCGGATGTCCATACAGCACATCTTCAATCTCGCGCGGATGAATTTTATATCCGCCTGCGCTTAGAATCAAGTCCTTCTTTCGATCGACGATGCGCACGTAGCCGTCGGCGTCCATCACGGCAATGTCGCCCGTGTACAACCACGGCGCACTATTGGGTTCATCAGGATCAGGCCGCAGTGTATTGGCTGTTTCCGTGGGCAAATTCCAATAGCCCTTCATCACCTGCGGACCGCGCACGCACAACTCGCCCGCCTCGCCGATGCCCAGCCGTTGCAGGCCGGTGTCACCATCGACGATTTTCACCTCGACGTCGGGCCACGGCAGGCCGATCGTGCCGGGGCGATCCGCGCCGTACGCGGGGTTGCCAATGACGATGGGCGAGGCTTCACTCAAGCCGTAACCTTCAATCAGACGCGCGCCGGTGATGGCCTGAAACTGCCGCTGCACATCGGGCGGCAACCCGGCCGCCCCACTGAGGCACACGCGGATCGAACTTAAGTCATAGCGCTTAATGTCGGGGAAATTATTGATGGCGGTATAGATGGCAGGCACGCCCGGATACAACGTAGGCTTGAAGCGGTCAATGGTGCGAATGACATCGCGGACATCGCGCGGATCAGGAATGAGAATCAGCGTGTTTGCCGTCAGCACTGCGAGATTCAGGCAAGTGGTCATGCCATACGCATGAAAGAGCGGCAATTGGACCAGGCCAATGTCCTGCGAATCGGCAGCGTTGATCCACACCTTGGACTGATAGGCATTCGCCAGGATATTGCGATGCGTCAGCATCGCGCCTTTGGACACGCCGGTCGTGCCGCCGGTGTACATCAAGATGGCGATGTCGTCCGGCGCGACAGCCACCGGCTGCGGTTGAGCGGGCGCGCTTTTCAGGACATCCGCAAACCGATCGGTATTCGCATCCCCGGAGATGTCCGCGCGATGACCGGCCTTTTGTTCCTTCAACAGTGTGAAGGCCAGTCGCAGCACAGGCGAAAAGTACGTTTTGATCTCGGCGACGATCACGTGCTGGAGCGGCGTGCTCGATCGGATGGCTTTGATCAGCGGGTAAGTTGAACTGAGGGTGACGATGACTTCCGCGCCAGAGTCATTAAGTTGATGCGTCATCTCGTGGCTCTGATACAGCGGATTACACGGCACGACGATGGCGCCTGCGCGCAGCACGCCATAATAAGCGATGGGAAACTGGGGACAATTGGGCAGATGAATCGCCACGCGATCGCCCGGCTTCACTCCCAGGCGCTGCAAGGCCGCCGCAAACCGATCGACAGCGCGATTGAAGTCGCCAAAGGTCAACCGGCGTCCTTTGAAAATGAACGCCGTCAAAGCGGCGTGATCGCGCGCCACCCGCGCCAGCACCTCGGGTAGAATCGTGTGAGGATACTCAAGGTGCGCGGGGACATGCGGTTCGTAAAACTTGAGCCAAGGTTGATCGGACATGCCGCCCCCCTTTAAGGTGAGAACACCTCACCACCTTCATCCTAGACGTTTCACCGGTGGCTGTCACCTGTGCATCGTCACGCGCTGGACGGATGAACTACACCCCACGGTCAAGCAGCGAAGGTTGACCTTTGCTTCGTTCGCAACTAAAATCGATTTACCCCATTGCTAAGGAGACGATCATGGCCGACGTGAAAGCGGCGTTCGAGCAAGCCGCACTCGATTCCAAGAAGTTGCCCAAGCGCCCCGATAACAACACGCTGCTTAAACTGTACGCACTGTACAAGCAAGCCACCAGCGGCGATGTGGCCGGCAGCCGCCCGGCCGGTTTCGATATGGAAGGCAAATTGAAGTATGATGCCTGGGCCAAGTTGAAGGGCAAAACCAAGGATGCCGCGATGCAGGAGTATGTGGCATTGGTGGAGTCGTTGAAGGCGAAGAAGTAAAGCGTAATCCGTAATACATATTGCGTAACGAGTAATGCAGACAGGGTTATTACGCATTACTCGTTACGCATTATTTTCTACTGCAGCAAATCCAGATCGCACCCCAACGTCTCGATCAATTTCTCCGGCGACAGCGTTGAGGTATGCAGCACCCAATCCGCATTCCACGTATCGTGATGTTCCGCTAAGATCACAACCTCGTATTTCGAATCACGCTCGATCAACACACAAGTAGCGTAATCCGGCGGATAGTGCAAAGCCCGACCGCGACTGCCTGATCCGGCAGGATAATAGGTTACGGCTGGAGTGCTTGCGTCACGGGGGTAAAGCGTCGCCAGCGGATCAGGCGCATAGGTCGCCTCAGGCCGACTTTGCACCACGCTGGATGTCTGATAATAGAGGCCATAGCCCAGTGAATAGGCGCTTAACTCACGCCTGAAGTTCGAGGGCCGTGAGGCTGGCACAGTCTGCACTACGCGCACTGATTGGCCAGAGTTGGCTGCTAGGTCAAGGTAGGCCGAGAGCAAAGACCAGCCGCGATCGGGCAATGTTTCGCCACGATGGGTGGCCAAGGCGAAGGCGAGTATGGCGATCAACGGCAAACCCGCAGCGAGTGCGAATCGACTTAAGCGGTTCAGCGTGCCACCTCCATACAAAGTACACTTTCATCATAGCACGATTTTTCCCGCTGAGATCAGTGGATTTTGCCTCACTCGTCACTCGTCAGACCGTCTTCAAATACTCGCGCACCATCAAAGCCGCCGTAGCCCCTTCGCCGGCGGCGCTGGCCGCCTGTTTGGTGCTGCCTAGGCGCACATCGCCCGCCGCGAAGACGCCCGGCACAGTCGTTTCGAGGTTGGGTCGCGTGACGATGAAGCCGTATTTGTCTCGCTCAACTTGAGGCGGCAGCCAGCCCGTATTCGGCGACAAGCCGATAAACACGAACACGCCTTTGGGGTGAATGACCTCGGTCGCGCCGCTGATCCGATCGAGCACGGTAAGGCCGTTGAGTTTGGCTTCAC
>JAGOBP010000142.1 GCA_017999195.1 Thermoflexales bacterium | reverse complement strand
ATCGACAACCGATCGGCGTTGGATTTGATCACGCTCAAGAAGCGCTGCTGTGTATCATTCACCTGGCCCGCCGCGCCCATCAACAACAGATCGGCGTAGCCCTTGATGCTCGTCATCGGCGTGCGCAATTCATGGCTGACCGTCGAGACAAATTCGCTCTTGGTCCGGTCGGCCTCCACCTCGCGCGTGATGTCGCGGAACACCGACACCGAGCCTAAGTATTCATCGCTCATCGTCACGGGCGCAATCGACACATTCACAAAGCGGCGTTCGCCCGTAAACTCAATACGCTGCGATAGCACTGGCGTGCGTCGGCGCGCGTCACTGGACGCATGCCACTCGCGCACTTGATTCACCCAGTTCACGCCCGCCGCCGAATACAAGCCCTGCATATCCTCGATCGAACGTCCCAGCGCCGCCTCGCGTGAAATGCCCAGAATCCCTTCGGACGCGGCATTGAACATGATCACGCGCCCGGTTGAATCACTGACCATCACGCCGTCGGCAATCGACTCCAAAATGGCCTGGCTCTTGGAACTTTCGATCTGCTGGCCGCGCAGCATGCCGCCCAGCAATTCGGCCTGCTCGCGAATATAGCGATACAGTTCGGCATTGTTGATGGCCGTCGCCACCTGATTAGCCGCCGCCGCCACCAACTTCATGTGCTTGTCATTGAAATAATCCGTGTCGGTGTGCAGCATCATCATCGCGCCCAACACGTCTTCACCCATTTGCAGCGGCGACACCAGCGCCGATCGGAAGTGGCGCACATTATCGCCCATCGCCACCCAGCGCGCATCCACGTTCAAGTCGGGCACGATCACGGCCTGCCGGTTCGTCACCGCCCAGCCCGACAAACCCTCGTCGCGCCGGAAGAGCGTCAACCGGCCGCCCGGCGGCAATGATCCACCCGCGCCCAGCACCGCGCGCAAGATCAACATATCCGTCTGCTGATCGACCAGCGTGATCGAACCATGCGCCGCGCCCACCGCCCGCACCACCAACTCCAGCGCGCGGTTCAACACCCGATCGAGATCCAGGCTCGACGAAAGTTCCGACGTAATGCGGAACAGCACCTCCACCCGGTCGCGTTCCAGCGTCAAATTCGTATTGGCCTGCGCCAGTTCATGCGTGCGCGCTTCGACGCGGCCTTCCAACTCTTGCGTGAACTTGATCACTTGATCGTACAAGCGCGCATTGCTCATGGCGACCGCCGCCTGATTGACCAGCGTCTCCACCAGCTGCACTTCGCTGTCGCCCAACACCCGATCGAACCGGCCGTCACCCAAGCGCAGCAGACCAAGCACTTCGTCGCGCGCCACGATCGGCACTTCAATCGTCCACAGCAAACCCGCCTGCCGCATCCGTTCGCGCAGCATCGGATCGAGATCATCGTCATTGAGGCGCAGGCTGATGTTGCGCCGATCGCGCAGGAAGTGCGCCACCTTCAGATAATCCATCGGCGCGAAGGCCGTTTCGCGGATCGTCGTCGTGTTCAGCCCTTCGGTCGAAATGAAATTGGCATGGATCGTGACCAGGCGATTACCCGGCCGCTCCCATTCTTGAATGATGACAAACTGCGCATTGGTCGCCCGCTCGACTTGATGGGTCACCGTCTCCAACACTTGCCGATATTCCAGCGTCGCCGAGATGGCCTGACCGGCCTCGTACAACAACGACTGATCCTGCAAACGGCGCTGCGATTCCTCAAACAACCGCGCATTCTCAATCGCCACCGCCGCTTGATCCGCCAGAGTGGACAGCACCACCAGATCGGTATTGGTAAACCCGTTGGGCACCAGCTTGTCCACCGACAACACGCCGATCAACTGCCCCGCCGCCGACAGCGGCACCAGCAGCATCGAGCGCACATCGTTGCTGATGGGATGCTCGACAAAGCGCGCCTCGGTCAGCACATCCGGCACAATCAAGCCGCGCGGGTCGGCAATGACCGCGCCGATCAAACCTTCGTTCGGGCCAAAGCGCAACCGGGTCATCATATCCAGATCAAAACCCACGGCCTTGCGCGGCACAAACTTGCCGTCCACCGGATCACGCAAAAAGATAGTGGCGTGCTGACTGTTCACCAGTTCAATCGACGCATCCAGCACCGTCACCATCAGCGAATCCAGATCGAGCTTGGCGCCGATCGAGCGGCCGACTTCGTTGAACAGCGTCAGGTTATCAAGCCGCTGCTGCAAGTCGGCATACAAGCGCGAATTTTCAACCGCAATCGCCGCCTGATTGGCAAACAATTCCAGCGTTTCAATCGTCGCCCGATCGGGAATCTTGCCGCCCAACGGCTCGTCCACGGACAGAATGCCCAACACGCGATCACCGGAGCCGCGCAACGGCGACACCAACATATCATCGGCATGCCACTGGCCGGGCGTGCGGACTTCAGATTGATCGGTGGCGGGCGACGTGTACGTGTGCAGCGCGTCCGTGGCCTGCCGATGCTCCATCGGCACGTAGTAGCTCTGGCTCATGCGGAAGCGATCTTGCAACGCTTCCGCCATCGCCGACCACGGCTGGGCCACCCGCCGCATCTCTTCAAACACCGCGATGGGAATACCAGCCGCGGCCACGCGCTGCAAATGCGGCGGCTCGCCTTCCAGCAAACTCAGCGACACCAGGTTAAAGCCCACGGTTTCCTGAATGGCATGCACCACATCATCCAGAATCAAATCCAAAGGCTGATCGGTGCGGAACGCCTGACCGATCTGGAACAGATTGGTCAACTGCTCGGCCTTGCGGCGCAGCAATTCGCCGCGCTCCAGTTGATCTTCCAAGCGCAGTGCATTGCCGATGGCGATGGCGGCTTGCGAGGCCAGCGCTTCCAAAAAGCGCACATGCTCGTCCGAAAAGGCGTCGATTTCAGGGCTTTCCAGATTCAGCGCGCCCACCACCGATTGCGCGTACCGGATGGGCACAGCGATTTCCGATCGGGTTTGGGGCAGCAGATCCATATAATCAGGATAAGTCCGCACATCACCCACCACCAGCGGCGCGCCGCTGCGTACCGCTCGACCGGTGATGCCGCTGCCCACGGGCACTGTTTCAGCCTGCAATCGCTTGACGTACTCGGCCGAATACCCTTGCGAGGCGCGCGTTTCCAGTTCCTGTGTTTCCGCATTGATCAGGCTGATAAAGCCGTGAGTTGCGCCCGTCACCTTCAACGCTTCGGTCAACACCACTTCGAAGATGCGTTCGCGTTCGAGCGTGGCATTCAGTTCCTGGCTGATCGAACTCAACGCCGTCAATTCTTCGACGCGTTCACCCAGCCGCAAGTCCGCCACCTGATACAGACGCGCATTGGACAAGGCAATGCCGGTCTGATTGGCAATGGCTTGCAGCATGTTCAAATCGTTTTGATCGTAGGCGTATTCGTCGTTCAGGTCTTGCGCCACCAGCACGCCCAGCACCCGGTCACCGGCGATCATGGGCACACCCAGCCAGACCTTGGCCGGATTATCCGAACCAACCGTCCGCACTTCAATGCCGCGCTCGCGTGCCTGCCCGCCGATGTCGCCATGCAACATCAACATCTGACGCGTACGGCAGACATAGAAAGTCAACGAATTGCCGCCGCGCTGGGTGCGCTCGTCGGGCGGCAGCTCCAGCAATTGGTCATTCTCATACAGCCGCGCGAAGTGCAGTTCATCGTGCTCTTCGTCATACAAGGCAATGAACAGCGTATGCGCCGAAATGATACGATTGATCTGCGGATAGAGCAGTTCCAAAATAGCCTGCTCGTTCAGCGCCGATGAAATCTCGCGCCCGACTTCGCCCAACAGGCTAAGCTGCTTCAGCCGCCGCTCGCGATCGACGGTCAGCCGCGCGTTGACGATGGCATCGGCCAGGAACGGCAGCACGGTTGTCAGCCGCTGCTCATCTTCAGCCGAAAAGGCCTCGGTCGTCCGCTTGGCCATGTAAATTTCGCCGATGGCCTCATCGCGCAGGACCAGCGGCGCGGTCAACAAAGCCCGCACCCGGTACCGATCGATGAACGGGCGATACAGGCCCAGGATCCGCCGATCGCGCAGGGCATCGTCGGTGCGAAAGACCAGCCGCGTCTTGAACACGCTGCGCTGGAAGTTCGCCAGGGTCGTATCGATGCGGAAATCCTCCACGGCGTCCGGCAGCTCGCCAAATGAGGCCAGGGTCAACGGTTCGAGGAAACGCGTATTGGAATCGTAGACCAGCGCCAGGCCCAGATCGGCGCGCAGAAATTTGCCGATCTCGGTCATCAACTGGCGCAGCACTTCGTCCGGCGTCAACGCCGATGCGGCGATGGTGGAAACGCGCAACAGTTCAGCCGATTCGTTAACGCGGCGGCGCGTTTCGGCAAATAACTGGGCATTTTGAATCGCCACCGCCGATTGCGCCGCGATGGTCCCCAACGTCTCGATGTTCACCGCCGTGAAGGCGCCCGTTGAAAACGAAGCCAATTCCAGCGTGCCCACCAGATCGTCGCCAGACAGCAACGGCACGCCGCACACCGACTTGATCGGAGAATGATCGATGGACAACACCGGCTTGATCGGGCTGTTGGCTACATCCGCGACGAGCAGTGGCTGGCGCTGCTGGGCGATCCAGCCCGTATACCCTTCGCCCAACTGATAGACGCCCGATGTGCGATCGGGAGATTGCTCCTGCAACGCTTCGCCGCCGAAGCCGCGCGTGTGCAAGCGGCCGTCGGCCTGATACCACAGGTTGATCTCGGCTCGATCGTACGGGATGACCGATTGGATGGATTTAAGGATTGAATTAAGCGTGTTATCCAGATCGAGCGAGGCGCTGATGGCCCGATTGATCTCGGCAACGACGGTCATGTCCTGCGCGCGCCGCCGCTCCACTTCATACAGTTGTGAGTTCTTGATCGCGGCCGCCGATTGATCGGCGAAACTGGTCAACAGGCGTTGATCTTCGCGGCTAAAGGCGGGCGTGCCGGGGCGCGTGGACACCTGCAACACGCCCACGACATCGGCGTCGATAACGAGCGGCAGATTCATCACGGCGGCTACATCCGCATCGTGCGCCCATTTGCCCACAAAACGCTGATCGGATTGCGCGTTCGCCAAAAACAACGAGCGATTCTCGTGCGCCACCCAGCCCACCAGACCCTCGCCCAACTCATACGCCAGCACCGGCTGCGGTACGCCTTCAAAATCCCACCAACCGCGCAGCTCCAATTGCCGGGTGCTGTCATTGGCGACAAAGATCGCGCACCGATCGGCGCCGACCGTGCCAGCCGATTCACGCGCCAGATTGCCCAGCACGTTCTCCAGATCGAGCGAGGTAATGGCCCGGCCTGCTTCCAAGAGCGTGGACATTTCCTTCACACGGCGTTGCGCGGTTTGATATTGGAGTTCCCGCTCGCGGGCCACAGCCGCCAGGTTGCCCTGCGCATCTTGCAGTTTGTGCGCCATCTCATTGAATTCGGTCGCCAGCGACTCCAGTTCATCGCCCGTCTGCACGCCCACAATGCGTTGGGTCAAGTCACCGGCGGCCAACTGCGCAGCCCCCTTCCGCAACTTGTCGATGGGCACCGCGATTCGCCGTGAAATAAAAAAGCCCATGATCACGGTTGAGACAATTGAGGCGAACATCAACCCCAAACCGGCCACGGTAAAGTTATTGACCTGGGCCAGCGCATCGGCGACCGGCTGCTCGACAATGACATACCAGTTGGTGCGGCCCAGCGGCAGCGGCGTAAAATACGCCAGCGTCGATTCGGCCGGGGCGACCAGGCTGGTGTCGTAAGTGCGTGTCGTGCCAGACTCGGCTTTGGCCGCGATGGCGTCTGAAACCACCGGCAGATACAACATCATGAGGTTGGGCGGCACGGCGCGCAGATCGCGATAGGCAACCAGCGTGCCATGATCATCCACAATAAAGGCATAGCCGCGTTGGCCCACGTTCGAATCGGCGATGCGTTCCCCCAACACGGTCAGATCGACCAGCGCCGATGCCACGCCCACAATTTCCCCATCTTGGGTCAAAATAGGCTCGGCCAGCATCACTACGGGGAAGTTATTCAGGGCGCGCACTGGCCCCAGATAACTCTGGCCGGAGATTGCCAGCGTAAAGGCCGGCGTCGATGCACGCGGCGTGCTGGCGAGTTCCACATCGGGCCGCGCGACGCGCGCCTGCTCTGCGCCGGCCGCATCCAACACAACCAATTCCAACAAGCCCGGCTCGGCCTGTTGGATATTCTCTAAAATGCGGGGCAAGGCCTTCTCGGTCGAGGCCGACAGCACGACGACGTTGGCGACGGTGCGCACATCGTTTTGCAACTTGGTCAAATAACTACCGGCCTGCGCAGCCAGCCGCTGGGCAACTTCACGCTGAGCAAACACCGTCTGTTCGGTCTGCGTCTTAACGCTAAAAAACAGCATCAAACTGACGATGCCCACTGAAATCAGCGCGCCCAAGGCAAACGGGCCTAACAGGCGCGTGCTCAGTCGGCCAAAGATGCGGTTGCGTCGTGTCTGATCTTTACGTGCCACAAGCTTACCCTATTGCCGTTCGATCAATAATTTCTCGAACTCAAACGCCCCATTCCGAACTCGACTACCACTGATCAAAGTAACGGTGGTATCGCCGCGCCGATCGAACCCGAACGTCCCCACCGTACCCTCAAAACTGGACGCGGCCAAGACGTAAGCCAACAGATTAGCCCGATCGATCGTGCTGCTTTGCTGCATCGCCGTGATGAGCACTTGCGCCGCATCATAGCCCAACTGCGCAAAGGCTTCCGGCTCTTCGGCGTATTTCGCTTTGAAGGCCGCGTAAAAGTCGCGGCCCATGACCGACGTTAATTGCGCGGAGGGTGCGCCGACAAAAGTGGCGTACACGCCTTC
The DNA here is from genome assembly GCA_017999195.1 of Thermoflexales bacterium. GTDB lineage: Bacteria > Chloroflexota > Anaerolineae > Fen-1058 > Fen-1058 > JAGOBP01. The sequence continues at coordinate 1,657 of JAGOBP010000142.1, read as the reverse complement.
GGCCGCGCCCTGCGCTTGATCGATCAACGATGTATCGACGATGGCATCCGGCCCCATGAAGGCCGCCGTGAGGCCTAGCTCGCGCATTTGCGTCACCAGCAATGCCGCGCCATTCGCCACCGTGCCCCCGAAGTACACGACATCGGGCCGGGCCTGCTTGACCTGCGTCAAAACGTCCGTGAAATCCAACGCCGTTTTGTCGATCGTCTGGCGGCCGACATTCTTCAAGCCCAACTGTTCGGCGCGACGCGCAAACAAGGCCGACACCCCGGCACCGTACGCTTCGCCATCGTCGAGCACGTAGAACGATCGGAATTTCAGATCACGCGCCCAGACCGCCGCCGCCGGACCTTGCACATCATCCGTCGAACAAGTGCGGAAAAAATTGCGCCGGCCGGTGGGATAAAAAATGGCCGGTTCGCCCTGCGCAAAACCCGGCTTGGTTAAGCCCGGCCAAGTCGTGCTGGGGCTAATCTGAATCATCCCGGCGCGATTGGTAATGGGCAAACTCAACTTCGCCGCGCCCGAATTCATCGGCCCCAGATAGGCCACCGCCAACGGATCGGCTACGGCCTGTTGCACGTTCTCCAATTCCTTTTCAGGCTGCCATTGGCCGTTTTCGTCGCCGTTATCGCGCACTTCCAGCACGATCTCGGTGCCGCCAATCCGGCTTTCAATACCATCAAAGGCCAGTTGAATACCCTTGACAATGCTGCGGCCAAGATTGGGCTGCCCGCTCATGGGAAAACTAAGATACACCCGCACGGTGCGGCTACCGGTAGGCTGGCAGGCGGACAGGACAACCGTTAGCGCGACGATGAGCGCCAACCCCAGCCGACTGAATCGCATAGGCCACCGGTTCATCTTGACCAAGTCCTCGAATTAACTGCACGCCTGGCGGCGCGCTTCGGCCGACACTTCGGTAATCTCGCGAATGTCGGTGAAGTCTTGCCCGGTGGAATGTACCACGCCGACGCACAACTTCATCAGCGGTACCTGCCGTTCCTTGCCGTCAGAGTCCTTCACCACAATCGAGCCGCGTTCGCGATCTTTGAAGGAATAGTGCGCGCCAATTTCTTGATTGAAGCGCTTGACGGCCGCCTCAGCCATGGCCGTCGCTTTCTCCTCCGCCGTGATCACCAGGAAATCGTCGCCGCCCACATGCCCGATGAAATCGTCGGGGCCGCCCAGCTTGTCGTCGACTTCGCCCAACAGCAGCGTGGTAAAGCGCAACACTTCGTCACCGGCGACAAAGCCGTAAACATCCGTAAACGCATCCATGTGATTGATGCCCACATACAGCATGCCCCAGCCGCTGCGGCGCATCAGGCTGCGCAGTTGCTCTTCGATCAATTTGCCGCTGGGCAAACCGGTGGTCGGATTGGTCAAACTCTCGCGCTCGGCGCGGCGCATCGCCCCCTGCACACGCAGGCGCAGTTCCTCGATGTCAAAGGGCTTGGTGATGTAATCATCCGCACCCAGTTCCAGGCCCGCGATGCGGTCGCTGCGCTCGTCTTTCTGGGTGAGAAAAATAATCGGCACATGGCTGGTGCGCATGTTCTTGCGCAAGCGCGTGCAGACTTCGTAGCCGTCGATATCGGGCAGCATGATGTCCAGCACGATGACACTGGGCAGCTGCTTGCGAGTCCGATCCAGC
>JAGOBP010000141.1 GCA_017999195.1 Thermoflexales bacterium | reverse complement strand
GCCAAGTCGTCCTATTCATCGGTAGTAGCGCCAACGTACTTCATGGGCAAGAAGCCCGAGCGGCTGATTCTTGGCGTGTCGGCGGTGTCTGAGTTGGCGGAACACTTTAGCCGCAGGGTGCGCAACATCGTCGCCAGTGCCGCATACAAGGCGCTATGGGGCTTCGGCGTGTCGGCTGACAGTTCGGCCGCTGATCGATGGGACAACGAGCGTGGCGGTGGCTATTTCGCTGCCGGTGTCGGTAAGGCCATCCCTGGCCGACGCGCTGACATTGGCTTGATTGACGATCCGGTAAAGAACCGGGAAGCGGCCGATTCAGACCGGCAGCGCGAAACAGATTGGCAGTGGTATCTGAACGACTTCTTGCCTCGCTTGAAGCCACGCGCGCCGCAGATTGTGGTGATGACGCGCTGGCATGAGGACGATTTAGGCGGGCGCATCCTCGAGCGCGAGGCTCACAAGTGGCGCGTGGTAAGCCTGCCGATGATTGCTGGCGCAAACGATCCGCTCGGACGCAATCCGGGCGATTTGCTATGGCCTGAATGGTTCACGCCTGAGATGGTCGAGCGGGCACAGATGGACATGCGCTCATGGAATGCCCTTTATCAGCAGAATCCGGTGCCTGACGACGGTTCGTACTTCAAATCCGACTGGTTCGGTGAGTACGACCAAGCGCCCGAGTCGCTGAGCATTTATGGCGCGTCTGACTTCGCGGTGACGGATGGCGGCGGTGACTACACCGAGCATGGCGTGGTCGGCGTGGATCACAACGCCAACATCTACATTCTTGATTGGTGGTACGGGCAGACGGCTAGTGACGTGTGGATCGAGCGCCTATGCGATCAGATTCGCACGCACACGCCGCTGCAATGGTTTGGTGAGTCCGGTCCGATCCGGCGCGCTGTAGAGCCGTTCCTGATGCGTCGCATGCAGGAACGCAACGCCTACTGCTGGATCGAGTGGTTGCCGAGCATCAACGAAAAGACGGCGCGGGCTAGAAGCATTCAGGCGCGCGCCAGCATGGGCAAGGTGTTTCTGCCTAAGAACGCACCGTGGAAAGAGCACGTCTTGTCGCAGTTGTTGCGATTCCCGACGGGCAAGCATGACGACGCAGTAGACGTGCTTTCCCTCATTGGGCGAGCGCTTGAGGATCTGGTTGCACCCCCTACGAAGCAGCGCACGCACGATCACGCGGGCGAACAATCTTGGATGAGCTAAATGGCGAAGGACAAAGACATCATCGAGGAAGCGCGAGAGTATTTCGCGCTGGCTCAAGAGTCGGAGTCCGACAACCGTACTCGCTATGTCGACGACATGCGGTTTGCGCGCCTGGGCGAGCAGTGGCCGGATAAGGTGCGTCAGGAACGAGAGCGCGAGGGCCGCCCGGTGCTCACGATCAACCGCATGCCGTCTTTCGCGCGGCAAGTGGTGAACGACAGCCGCCAGAATCGCCCATCGATCAAGGTGCACCCGGCCGACAGCGCGGCAGATCCGAAAACGGCCGAAGTGATTTCGGGCCTGATTCGCAATATCGAAGTGACCAGCAACGCGGACGTTGCCTACGATACCGCTGTGGAAAATGCGGTTTACGGTGGCTGGGGCTACATTCGCATCGCCACCGATTACGCGCACGATGACTCGTTCGATCTGGATATCTGCATCAAGCGGGTAGTCAACCCGCTGACGATCTACGGCGACCCTGCGTCAGAGACTGCCGATTCGTCGGACTGGAATTGCGCGTTCGTCACTGAACTGCTCGACGATGACGAGTTCGAGCGCAAGTACAAGGGCGCGGATGCTGTCTCGTTCGATGCCGAGTCGCACGACGACGAAAAGTCGGGCAAGGATGTGCGCGTTGCCGAGTATTGGAAGCGCGAAGAAGTCCCGACCAAACTGCTCAAGCTGTCCAACGGCCTGATCCTGCCGGAAAAGCGATTCATCGAGAACGCCGAGATTTTTTCCGCTGCTGGCATTCAGGTGGTTGGCGACCGCGACAGCAAGACGCACAAAGTTGTGCAGCGCATCTTGTCCGGTGCCGAAGTGCTCGAAGAAGTTAACTGGCCTGGCCGGTTTATCCCGATCATCCCGGTGTATGGCGAAGAAGTGCACATCGAAGGCAAACGGCACTGGAAGTCGCTGATTCATGACGCCAAAGACGCTCAGCGGATGATGAACTACTGGCGCACGACTTCGACTGAACTCGTTGCCTTGCAGCCGAAGGCACCGTGGATCGGGCCGAAGGGGTTTGCCAATGCGGACCCGAGCAAGTGGGCCACGGCGAACACACGCACGCATGCGTATCTCGAATATGCCGGGCCTGTTCCGCCTAGCCGCGTCGGGTTCTCTGGCCCGGACGCTGGCGCACTGCAAGAAGCGCTGAACGCGTCTGACGACATGAAGGCGATCACGGGCATCTATGACGCATCGCTGGGTGCCCGCAGCAACGAGACAAGCGGGCGCGCGATCATGGCCCGCCAGCGCGAAGGCGACGTTGGAACCTTTCACTTTCAGGACAACCTCGCGCGAGCCATTCGGCACGGCGGGCGAATCCTGATCGATCTGATCCCTGCTGTGTACAGCGGGCCGCGAGTCGTTCGCGTAATGGGCGAGGACAGCAAGCCGCGTAACGTGCCAGTCAATCAGGAGCAGCCGCAGCCCGACGGCTCAATGCTCATGCTCGACCTGACTGCGGGCAAGTACGATTTGACGGTATCGGCTGGCCCCGGCTTCACGTCACGGCGCGAAGAAGCAGCCAATCAGATGACCGAATTCATCCGGGTGTTCCCGGCTGCTGCGCCTGTCTTGGGTGACTTGCTGGCAAAGAATCTGGATTGGCCGCAAGCCGATGAAGTGGCCAAGCGCCTGCAAGCGATGCTGCCTCCGCAGATCCAGGGCGCGGACCCGCGCATGCAACAAGCGCAACAGGCTATGCAGCAGATGCAGCAAGTGATTGGCCAATTGAAGCAGCAACTGCAACAGATGCAGGCCGATAAGCAGATCGAGTCGAGCAAGTTGAATGTAGACGCTCGAAAAGTCGAGATCGAGGGCTTTAAGGCCGAGACCGACCGCATGCAAGTCGTCGCCCCGGCGATGTCACCTGAACAGATTCAAGCGCTTGTAATGCAGACCCTGCAACAAGTGCTGTCGTCCCCCGACGTGCTGCCGCCGCAGCAACCGACACCGACGCCACAAGCGCCGATGCCGAACTGACCGGCTAGCACTCACACCCAACCCGCTTCGGCGGGTTTTTTCATTTCTGGAGTCCTTGAATGGATGAAACGACCAATCCGGCAACGGAAGTCGAGAGTACGGCCGCGTCTGAAGTCACAGACGACGCGCCCACCGATGTATCGGACGAGCTCGCCGACGGCGACGAATCAACCGATGCAGAACAGCCTGATAGCGACGTTGAAGACGTTGACTATGAAGGCAAGAAATACGCAGTGCCGAAAGAGATCAAAGACGCGCTCTTACGGCAGGCGGACTACACGCGCAAGACCCAAGAGATTGCCGAGCATCGCCGCCAGATTGAAGCCGAACGCGCTTCGGTTCAACAACTGGCAAAGGCAGAGCAAGAGCATCTCCAAGACCTTGCAAACCTGAGACTGACCGAGAACGTCCTACAGCGTTATCAGGGCGCCAACTGGCAACAGATGGCCGCTGATGACCCGGCCGGCACGCAGGCCCGCTGGATTGACTACCAGCAAGCGCAGGAAGCCCGGCGATTCGTTGCCGAGCGCATTTCGCAGCACCAGCACCAGCGTGGATTGCAAGCGCAGCAAGAGATTGCCAAGCGCGTGCAGGAGTCCGAAGCGGCACTGGCGAGCGATGACAAGACTTGGACTGAAGCCAGGTCGGCGGAACTCTCCGCGTTCATTCAAAAGCAGTACGGATTCAACCGGGAAGAGTTGGCGCAAAGCCTCTCCCCGAAGTTCGTGCGCCTGATGCGTGACGCGATGACGGGCCGCCAAGCATTGACCAAGGCCGTCGCAAAACCGCCCCCCGAACAAGTCAAGCCCGCCGTGGTGCTCAAGGCCAACACGCCTACGAAGCCCGGCCTGCATGACGGCCTATCGGTGGACGAGTGGATGCGCCGCCACAACTCGCAAATCCGCAAAAAGGCTTAAACCATCATGGGCAATACCGTCCTCACCCCGACCGCAGTGACCCGCAAAGCTCTCGCGATCCTGCACCAGAAACTGAACTTCGTTGGCAACGTCAACCGGACTTACGATTCTTCGTTCGCCAAGACCGGCGCGAAGATCGGCGACAGTCTGAAGATCCGCCTGCCGAACGAGTTCACCATCCGCTCGGGTGCCTCGCTGTCCACGCAAGACGTGACCGAGACGAGCACCACGCTGCAAGTCGCGACGCAAAAAGGCGTGGACACCACGTTTTCTTCGTCCGAACTGTCGCTGAGCCTGGACGACTTCGCTTCGCGCATCCTTGAGCCGGCAATGTCGGTGCTGGCCGCCAACATCGAAGCCGATGCGCTGGCGATGTACAAAGACGTTTACAACGTCTATGACCAAGACGCGACCGCATTTGCTCTGTCATCGATGCTGGGCGGGCGCAAGATCCTGAACGACAACCTCGCTCCGATGGACAGCAACCGCACTGCGCTGTTGACCACGGACGCGGCTGTCAAGTTCATGACCGACACTAAGGGCCTGTTTCAAGACTCGGCGCAGATCGCCAAGCAGTACCGCGACGGCGTGATCGGCAAGACGGCCGGGTTCGATGTGTATGAGAACACGCTGCTGGTTCCGCACACGACCGGCACCAGCCCCAAGACCACGACCTACACGGTTAACGGCGCGATCACCACTAACGGCACTGCTGCCGTGACCGTGGCAACTGGTACCGCGACATTCGCCATTGGCGACGTGTTCACGGTGGCTGGCTGCTTCCGGGTGCATCCCGAAACGAAGGTTTCGACGGGTGTCCTGCAACAGTTCGTGGTGACTGCGGCTTACGCTGGCGGTGCGGGCTCGCTGGCGTTTGCCCCTGCTGTCTACACCAGCGGCGCGCGTCAAAACGTCACGTCCGGCGGCATGCCTACCGGCAACGCTATTGTGAAGATCGGCGCTGGCGCATCGGAAACGATGACCAATAACCTGCTCTTCCACCGTGACGCGTTCGCCTTCGCCACCGCTGACCTGCTGATGCCCGAGGGCGTTGATTGGTCGGCTCGCGAAGTCTTTGACGGCATCAGCCTGCGGATCGTTCGTCAGTACGCCATCTCGACCGACACGTTCCCGTGCCGGATTGACGTGCTGTACGGCTACAAGACGGTACGCCCGCAACTGGCCGTGCGCCTGCACGCCGACGGCTGATGAGGATGGGGCGGGCTTCGGCTCGCCCCGATCATCATGGCAATCGACAGTTACACCACGCTGCGTGACTCGCTGGCGCGCTGGGTTCATCGCGCCGACGCCATCACGCAGATTCCCGACTTCATCGCGCTGGCTGAGGCTCGCATCACTGCGGACCTGATGACAGTGCGTCCCATGTGGCAGCGTTCGCGCGCCACGCTTTCGGCTGGCGCATCGACGATTGCCACGCCTGATGACTGCATGTCGTTCGTTGGCGCGGCTTTGGTGCTGTCTGGCGAACTGCTCGAACTGCCGGTGATTTCGATCACGTCTGTGCAGTGGAACACGACCACAGCCGGGCGGCCGACGTGCTGCGCGGTAGCAGGCGAAACGCTGCACCTGGCCCCGCCTGCGGATCAGGAATACACGCTCGAAATGATCTACCACCGCCGCATCCCCGCGCTTGGCGATTCGGTGGCAAGCAATTGGGTACTTGAGCAGGCCCCGCAGTTGTACCTGTACGCGGCGCTGATCGAGTCAACCGGCTTTACAGGCGAGTCCGCGAAGCTCCCGCAATGGGAATCGATGTACGAAGGCGCGCTTTCACGACTGCAAAAAATCGGATGGGAAGGCCCGACGCGGCTTGTCTCAGATGTGCCGTCAAGCGGCTACGGGTTCGACATTAATAGGGGCTATTGATGGCCATCACTGACTACGCTTCGCTTAAGACCGAAGTCGCGACCTATCTGCACCGTGACGACCTGACCGCCACGATTCCAACCTTTATCACCAATTGCGAATTCAGGATCGCGCGCCAGCTACGGGTGTCGCAACTGCTGACCACATCAACGGTTGTCGTGTCTGCCGCTGCTTCCACCGGGACGCTACCCTCTGGATTCATGCAGATGGCGAACGTGAAAATATCGACTGGTGCGGAACTGCAATACGTGCCGCCCGACCGGATCGATAAGGCCGTCAACGATACGGTGCCGTGGGTTTATACCCTGCTCGGGTCGGCCATTGTTGTCGGCGGGACGTGGACTGCTGGCGGCAATTTGTCGTGCACCTACTGGAAGAAAGAGACCGCGCTTAGCGACTCGAACACAACCAATTGGTACATCACGAATTGCCCTGATGCGTTGCTGTTTGGCTCGCTCATGGAGGCCGCGCCATTCTTGAAGGCGGACAACCGCGTCGATATTTGGCGTGAGTTCTTCAAGGGCGCGGTGGACTCGCTGAATATGCAGTACGGCAACCTTGACCCGCACAAGCGCATGCTGGCCTATTCGCAGCCCGACCGTAACGCGGGCAGCGACCTGCGCAACGTGGCGTAAGCGATGGCGCTCAAGCAACTGATCGCGGCAGCGAGCGCGCTGGAATCGGCGCGCCAGCGCATCGACGAGTTGAAAGGCGAGCGAGCCAAGATAAACGCGCGGCTTGATGAGATTGTCGCGGAACTTGCTGCGGCTAGAGCCGACGCGGGGCAGGCTATCGCGACGATTCAGGCCGAAGCGTCGACGGCGGCAGCACCGTGAGCTTTGTGCCGCTTACCGGCTGGGTGCCTGACGCTGACGAAACGGCCCCTGGCGTGATCCTCGATTGCACCGCGTTGATTCCGTCAGTACGTGGCATGAAGGGCGCGCCGTCGGCTATTTCGTCTGGTGTCTCGGCGCTGGGTGCTGCTGCGCTTGGTGCTGCGCTAATCGTTGATCTGGCGGGCACGTCCTACTCGTTTGCGGGCACTGCTACAGGCATGTACAAGGCGGGCTCATCGTCTTGGTCCGATGTCACGCGGGCGTCAGGGGCCTACACGGCGAACACTGATACGCGCTGGCGTTTCGCGCAGTTCGGCAACACGACAGTCGCGGTTCAAAAGGCCGACCGTCCGCAGTACAGCAACAGCGGCGCGCAGTTTGCGGACATCGCATTTTCTGGCCCCAAGTACGCGCCAAAGTCGGCTTTGGTCGAGACTGCGCAAGGCTTCGTTGTGATGGCCGATTGCAACGATACGGGCGCAAGTCTTGGCACATCGTTTGGCGACCAAGCCAATCGGTGGTGGTGTTCCGCGCAGTTCGATTACACCGACTGGACGCCTGCCGCGTCGACACAATGCGCGAGCGGCCTGCTGGTGGACTCACCGGGCAAGATCACCGGACTGAAGCGCCTTGGCGCGGCTTTGGTGGCCTACAAAGACACGTCGCTTTACGTCGGCACCTACGTTGGGCCGCCTGCGATCTGGCAATGGACGATGGCCCCGGGCGAGGCTGGTACGGCATCAAACGAGTCCGTAGTGGACATTGGCGATGCGCATTTGTTTGTCGGCAAGTCGGATTTTTACAAGTTCGATGGATCTCGGCCCGTGGCAATCGGCGACGGGATGCGCGAATGGTTTTTCTCGGAACTCAACGCGAGTTACAGCTACAAAATCGTGGCCTTGCACGACAAGTCTGCGGGCAACGTTTATTGGTTCTATCCGTCCGGTTCAAGTTCATCGCTTAACGCCTGCGTGGTGTTCAACTATCGAACCGGCAAGTGGGGCAAGTCTGACCGCTCAATCGAAACCGCTGTCACCTACAGCAGCGGCGGGCTTGCCTATTCGGGCCTGGATACCTACACATACGCCACGCTACCAGCGGTGTCCTACGATTCGCCGTTTTGGGGCGGTGGCGGCGGGCAGACGCTGGCTATCATCAACACGTCGCACGCGCTGCAATTCCTGACGGGCACGGCTGACAGTTCGAGTCTCGTTACGAGCGACTTCGGCGCTGATGGCGTGTTCTCGACAGTGCGCCGGGTGCGTCCGCGTTACCTGATTGCGCCGAGTGCTGCAACGATGGTGCCCGCGTATCGCGATATCACGGGCGAGACTCGCACGTCGCTTTCAACCGTCACGCAATCATCGGGGAAGTTCGACTATTTGAAGTCGGCGCGCTGGCATCGGTTCACGATTGCATTTACCGGCGCTGTTGAACTGACCGGATTGGATGTCGATGCGGTGAACGATGGCCTCGAATAAGGTCAGCACCGATCCGCGCCTTCCCTTCGGCGCAGACGCTCGGCTCGTTGACGTACTGCGCGAGCATGCCCAAGCGATCAACACGGCCACGCTGCTAACGCCACGGCAGATCACCGCGACAACCACGCTTGGCGAGGGTGACCAGTTCGTGATCTTCAAGGCTGCTGGCACGGCGACTATCACGCTGCCAGCGCCCGCGCGAATGACGGGCA
>JAGOBP010000140.1 GCA_017999195.1 Thermoflexales bacterium | reverse complement strand
CACTCATCCCGATCGCCTACGGACTATGGCGTGTCGTGAGCGGCGCCGCCAATGCGATCGAGTCAAACGTCGAACCGGCCATAATCTAGGGATGACCTCATGCGAGCACTGTCACGCTCCCGATCGCGATCTTTACGGTCCAGGCCGTCGGCCCGCGCTCTCGGAGCTCGATGTCGGCACCTGGATCAGCCTGTGTCGATGCGTAACATGTGGCGCGCTCTGGTGCGCCTCACTTTATGAGCCGTACGCCGCATTTGAGTATGTTGTGCGTTGGACGCACGGCCCCGCGGATTGGCGCCGCGTCCACGATCTGGATGATGGTCGAATGCTCCTGCGCTGGCATGCGACCGAAATCCGAAGGGATTGGCGGATGCTTCCAGACGATGAGCGCCGGGCAGTTGATGCCCATCGAAAACGCAGCGGCGGCCACAACCCCATCGACAACCCGGCCGCATTTGGGACGTTTTCCGCGGCCGAGCTCATGTTGCGCGTTGGGCAGCCGTAGCGCTCCTGACTTGGCTTGGCTCTCAGGCGGATGACGAGTGTCGTGACCAGAGGGGTCTAGGGTATCGGCTCCGGCGCGCCGAGAACCGGCAGCGGCCGGGTCACATACAGCTCAAAGAGGGCGTTGGCCGACGCCGCGACTTCACGAATCTCATTGCCCCACTGGCCGAGGTAAGCGCGCCGATCCGACGCATAGCCGGTTGCGCGCACGCCCAGCGCATTGCATGAGGTAATTGCCCGCGACAGATGAAACCTCTGGGTTACCAGCACGGCTTCACTCAGCCCAAATATGGCATGCGCCCGGTAGCAGGTGTCGTAAGTACTCCGCCCGGCAAAGTCCAGGGCGATATCGGCGTCGGCGACGCCCAGCGCAAGCGCCGTGCGGCGCATGGCGCCGGGCTCGTTGTAGTCCAGCGTCCGGTTGTCGCCGCTCAGGAGCAGTTTCTTGACGGTGCCGGCCCGGTAAAGCTCCGCCGCAGCCGCGACCCGATCATACAAAATAGCCGACACGGTTTCGCCGCGCACGGCCGCGCCAAAGACGATGGCGACGCGGGTGGGTCGCACCGCCCGCGCCTCATTGGCGATTTGCGGGGCGGCGCTCGCAACCATCGCAAGGCGCACGGGCAGGGCGATCCAGGCGGCGAAGAGCAGCACCGCGGCTGCGATACGGGCCCAACGTACGCAGAGTACGCAGACATACGCGAGTCGTCGCATGAGCAATGGTCCCTTGCGCCGGTCACTCACTTAAGTGAAACCGATTTTTGCGGATTTGGACGTGCGCCGCGCGAGTGAAGAAAAGCAATCGGAAAAATTGCGTAATCTGTGGATAGTTCGCGCTTTTCGTTTTCGCGGACGTGAGTGGTTTTCATTCAGGGCCGCAGTCGAAATGCGCCGGGGAGCAGCGCATCACTGCTGGTGACTTGATACTTGCCCTTTGCATTGGCGATGATCACCGCCAAGTCGCGCGTCGTCGCGAATTCGTGCATGACCTGCCGGCAACCCCCGCATGGCGTGCCTCCATCCTCGGTCACGACCGCAATCGCAATGTAGTCGCGCACGCCCTCGCTGACTGCTTTGCCAATGGCCACCCGCTCCGCGCAGTTAGTCAACCCGAATGAGGCGTTCTCGATGTTGCAGCCGGCGAATACCGAACCGTCCGCCGCCAATAACGCTGCGCCAACCGTGTACTGTGAGTAGGGGGCATACGCCTGAGCGCGGGCCAGGTTGGCGATCTGAATGAGAACGAGAATCGTCTCAGTATCCAGGGCGACGCTAGCCGCGCGCTTCTTTTTCGTTCTCGGGCTCGTGGGCTGGGGCTTCTTCTCCGACATGCTTTGCTTTTACCTTGACGATGCGGCGGTCACTGACCGTCAGCACCTCCAATAGCACGCCGTCGTAGCGGACCGTCGCGCCCTCATCCGGAATGACGCCGAGTTGATCGTAGATGAACCCGGCGATCGTGTCGCTTTCCTCGCTGGGCAGCTCGGTCTGCAGCAGCTCGTTAAAGTCGTCGATTGAAAACCCCCCGTCCACCTGGAAGCCCTCACCGTCGGGCAGGGCCACGAATTCGGGCTCTTCAGCGTCGAACTCATCCTGGATTTCGCCAACGATTTCTTCGAGGATGTCTTCGATCGTGACGAGGCCGGCTGTGCCGCCATACTCGTCGATGACGACCGCCACATGCACTCGGCGCGCCTGCATTTCTTGCAGAAGTTCGTTCACGCGCTTTGACTCGGGTACGAAGTGGGGTAGGCGAGCGACCCGCGACAACGGCGGATTCTCGCCGTCACGCAGCACCTTGAGCAAATCTTTGCCATACAGCAGCCCAACCACGTCGTCGATCGTGTCTTGAAAGAGCGGGATGCGCGAATGACCGCTCGTGACCATGAGATCCAGCGCTTCCCGCAATGGCGTGGTGACATCGAGCGCGATGATGTCGATGCGCGGGACCATGACCTCGCGCGCAACCGTGTCGCCGAAGTCAAGCACGGAAAGGATCATCTCCTTTTCCTCTTCTTCGATCACGCCCTCTTCCTGACCCGCGTCAACAAGAGTCTTGATCTCTTCCTCGGTCGCGATCGAGGCATTCTGACGATGCTGGCCGCCGAGCGGCATCGACAGCGCATTGCTCAGCCCGACCGCCAGGCGGACCAGCGGCGCGAGCGCCCAACTGGCAAAGCGCATCGGCCAGACAATTGCGAGCGCGATCGGCTCGGCATATCGCGCGGCCAGCGTCTCCGGCACAAGTTTGCCCATCGTGAACAGCAGCAACCCAGTGATCAGCAGGATGATGCCGTAGGCGGCGACCGTGATGGTTGGGTTGAGCGGGTCAACGGCCGTCCAACTGCCCATCGCTTCGCGCAGCAGCGGGACGAAGTCGACGACGGCAACCGTCGCCGCGAACATCGAACCGAAGGTGGCGCCCAGCTCGGCGGTGGCGAGCAGGCGGCTTGAGTTATCCGCCAGTTGCTGTATCGCGCGCGCGCTCGCTACGCCCTTTGCCTCGAGTTCCTCGAGGCGTGGCTTGCGCATGTTGATCAGCGCCCCGCGCGAGACGGCAAAAAATGCGCGCAGCGCAATGGCAACCGTGAAGAGGAGGATCGATGTTGCTAACAGAGTCATTCCTTACCGGGCATCCCCGGGCGATTTTGGCGTCAGCGGGCGGGCCGGCACGCCCGCCACCCGTTCTCCGGGCGCCACATCATGCGTCACGACCGCGCCCGCGCCTGTCAGCGCACGCGCGCCCACTGTGACCGGCGCAACCAGCATCGTATCGCATCCCACGAACGCGCCTTCGCCGATGGTGGTTGGCTGCTTCGACTTGCCGTCAAAGTTGCAGGTGATGACGCCCGCGCTGATGTTGGCTTCGGCCCCGACCGTCGCGTCTCCCAGGTAGCTGAAGTGGCCCATCTTCACCCCCGGTCCGAGCGTGCTGTTCTTGATCTCAGCGAAGTTGCCGATGTGCGTGCCCTGTCCGATTCGCGCGCCGCCCCGCAGCCGCGCGAAAGGTCCAGCGTCTGCGCCGTCTTCCAGGATCGAGTCTTCGATCGAAGATTGCTGCACCACACACCCGCGCCCGATCCGGGCATTCCGCAGCACGCAGTTGGGGCCGATCACACTTCCCGTCCCCACTTGGGTTTGGCCGAGCAGATGGGTGTTGGGAAGGATGGTGACATCCGGCGCGAGGGTGGCCTCATCGTCGATGTAGACGCTGGCCGGATCGACCATGCTGACCCCCTTCAGCATCCAGGCCCGATTGATTCGCCGACGCAGGGCCGCGTCGGCGTCGGCCAGGTCGGCCCGGGTGTTGATGCCGATGAAGGCTTCTGCGTCCTCGCTGGCAATCGCCACGACCTGCCGGCCATCGGCCACCGCGATCTCGACCAGGTCGGTCAGGAAATACTCGCCCTTGCGTGGATTGGGTTGGATGCGCTCCAGCGCCGGCCACAGCCAGGCCGCGTCAAAGCAGTACACCCCGACGTTCAGCTCGCGGATGCGGAGCTGTTCGGGCGTGGCGGCCACTTCTTCAACGATCGCGGTGACGGCGCCGCCGGCATCCCGCACGATGCGCCCAAATCCACGCGGATTGTCCGCCATCAAGGTCAGCATCGCGATTGCGGCGCCGCTGCGCGCGCGCGCGGCGGCGAGGGCCATCATCATCTCGGCGGGGAGCAGGGGCATATCGCCGTACATCACGGCCACTGAATCGGCAGTGATTGATTGGGCGCTGTCTGCGGCGACCTTGACGGCGTGACCCGTGCCGAGTTGCTGGACCTGGGTGGCGAAACGAACCCCCGGTCCGCACGCGGCTCGAACATCGTCCGACATCAGCCCGACCACGACGATGGGTGGCTGGCCGAAGGCCGCCGTCGCCGACGACACGGCCCGCGCGATAAGGCTCTTGCCGCGCAGCGGAAAGAGCACCTTGGGCAGGTCAGAGACCATCCGGGTCCCCTTGCCCGCGGCCAGGACGATGGCAATCGTTGTCATGTTTCTGTCGCTCCGCCTTTCCGGACTGAAAACGGATGAAGGCGGAAGGATTCGCTTATCCTTCCGCCTTCATCCTTCCTATCCAAGCTGGGGAGGCTGGATTTGAACCAACGATTACCTGATCCAGAGTCAGGTGCCTTACCACTTGGCCACTCCCCAAATATGCTTTTACATTTTACCATGTGCCATTGCGCGCATGGGCGCATGGTTGCGGGAGCGATCAAGCCCAACTGTACTCCCGTGCAGACAAACGGATAGCTTAGTGCGTTTTGCCGAATTTGCGAGTGTCAACTGGGCACCGTATTCAGCGTTTGGCATTATAATCGTAACGTTGGCCTTTCGTGGTCAATCACTTCAAAAGACTATATGGAGGTTTATAGAATGGATGCGAATATTGTGATGCCTGCTACTTTGATTGATGATGTCGACTCTATGCCGCTTGTGGCAAGGTTTGCCACGATCCAGTACGATCTGGAAATGCTTACTGCAATTGCTCCAACTAACACTGGAATCTTCTCGGAAGGAACAAGCCCGCAGACGTTCAGCTCCACCACAAGCTACGGGAAAGACAACGACCGCGACGACACGGGCAAGGACTAGGTTAGCGCGCAACGGGTTTTCAAAGTCTGGGGAGTTATGTCCGCGTTCACCCCCAGACTTTGGAAAATCACTTGGTATTCCTCCGGTTTTGCACCGCATCTGGATCACTGATCTGCCATTTTGGACCAGATTGGTGCAAGAGGGATTTATCGATGAGCAAGAAGGTCTGCCTTATTCTATCGGACGATCTTGATCCGCACGTTCTAGCCGTTCTCAGTCATTTCAAACAGCACGATGATTGGATTCCCTGGGTACTAGATACATCTGACGCACTGCGAAATCTGAGAATCGATATGTGCCTTGACGACTCGAAGCAGATCGAGTGGAGCGGAAGCCTAAATGGTCATAATATTTCCAGTGTTCGTTCGATTTGGTATCGCCGCCCGGGCAGGCCGAAGTCAACTGATGGTCGAATGAAGGGCCCACTGGCGAGATTGGCAGAGGAAGAAATGCGCTCGCTGCTTCAGAATATCTATCGCATTGTCGATTGTCCTATCTTGCCAAGGCCATCTGCGGATAGAGAGGCCGACTACAAGTTGCTGCAACTTAAGGTTGCGGCATCCATCGGTTTCAAAGTCCCAAGAACCTATATCTCCAACAACGAGTCGAGTCTCCTCAGTATTCCCGCAGATATGGGTTTCTTCTGCATCAAGGCATTGTCCGCATTTCATTGGTATGGTGATAGCACAGCCGAATATGCCCTGAGGAGTGCACGAGTTTCACGTGCGGACTTGCTTGACGCTTCTGCGAGTATGACTTTGTGTCCGACGGTAATTCAGGAGTACGTTGAAAAACGTTATGAGTGGCGTATCACCGTGGTTGGCAGAAAAGTCTTTGCGTGTCGGATTGATTCGCAAAGTGTTGCCGGTGCGAGGGAAGACTGGAGGATTGTTGATGCAAACTCCGTCCCTCACGAAATGTTGCGAGTCGAGCCGGCACTCGAGAGTCTGCTCTTCAGTTACCTTGACCTATTCCAGCTGAGTTACGGCGCATTTGACTTCATTGAGCAAGTCAATGGTGAGTTTGTCTTTCTTGAATGTAATCCAAATGGACAGTGGTTGTGGATAGAGAATCTGACAGGGGCACCCATCAGCAAGGCCATTGCGGAGTATCTTCTTCGCTAATCACGGATCGTGTCAAATGGGTTGGGTTGAAGGCGCAAACGATCTTTGTGGGATCTTCCGATTTGTTGGCTTCTGTTCGGAAGGATTCGCGCAATCCTACAAGACTAGCAATGTGTTTAGTCTGCCTTGGGAGATGCGATTGGGATACGCGCCTAACGAGAGATCGGGTGCGGTTGGGGGCACGACAGAATCGCATCGAAGTCTTCCATCGTCGCAAAGCACGAAATGGGGTGGTGCCGTTATGGCTTGTCGATCGCTGAGCTAGCGAGTCCCCACCCGGTGGCTCTCTATACGCGCTTCGATGAACACGGGCTTGTGATGGTCCATCTGACTCTGTCATGGACTTGTCCGAATGTCATTCAGATCCCGTTTCTCATATAGGGGAACATTATCAAGGCGGAGGATTGCGTCCTCACGGGGACGAAAATCGGACCGCGAGCAAATCGACAATTCAAACGACTCCAACATGAATCGCCATCGTGCCCAGGCCCAACAGGCGGTAACTCACCTCGCGGTAGCCGGCCTTGAGCATCGCCTGGCGCAAGGGCTCCGCGGGCAGAAATGCCGCCAGCGATTGGGGCAGGTATTTGTAGGCCCCAAAGTCGCCGCTGATCAAGCCGCCGATGATCGGCACGATCCGGTTGAAGTAAAAGCCAAAGAGCTGTTTGAAGACAGGCGTTTGGGGCTGGGTGATTTCCAGGCAGACCACCCGCGCGCCGGGCTTGCACACCCGCCGCATCTCGCGCAGGCAGCGCGGCAGGTCCACCGCATTACGGAGCAGGAACCCGTTGATGATGCCGTCAAAGGTCGCATCGGGGAAAGAAAGCGAAAGCGCGTCGCCCACGGCAAATTCGAGGGAGGCGATCGCGCGTGCTTTGGCCTTTGCCGCGCCGGCCCGCAAAATAGTCTCGGAGAAGTCGGCCCCGATGACGCGGCTGTCGGGATAGCGCTCGCGCACGGCCAGGGCCAGGTCGGCCGTGCCCGTGGCGAGGTCGAGGCACAGCCCGTTCTCAGGTAGCTTGAGTTCGTTGGCCGCCAGGCTGCGCCAGGCCCCATCGCGGCCGCCGGTCATCACCCGGTTCATCAGGTCATACCGGCGGGTGATGCGCGAGAACATGGTTTGCACGCGCCGGGCGCGCTCGGTGGGATCGGTGATCATGGCAGCAGTCCTATCGCAAACAGCGCGCCAAACCACAGGTGAAGCTGCGCCGAGCGGCCGAGGATGGGGTTGAATTGGCGCGCTTCGCTTGCCGCCCACAGGTCGCGGATGAGTTTCCAGGCCACGGGCAGGGTGAGGACGGGCAGGATGGCCAGCGGGCCGGCCACTTGGGCGAGCGCGAGCGCGGGCGGGATGGCATAGGCCAGGGCAGTCGAGATCCCGAATTGCGCGCGGGTGGCCTGCGGGCCGATCTTGACGGCCAGGGTGCGCTTTCCAGCCGCCCGATCCGTTGGGATGTCGCGCAGATTGTTCACGGTGATGATGTTCATCACGAGGCAGCCCACGGGCACGGAGGCGGCGACGGCGAGCGGATCAAGCCTGCCGGTGTGGGCAAGCGTCGTACCGGCGGTGGCGACGACGCCAAAAAACAAAAAGGCAAATGCGTCACCCAGGCCGTTGTAGGCGAGCGGGTAGGGGCCCGCCGTGTAGCCAACGCCGGCCAGGATTGAGAGCAGTCCGATGAGGAGAATCGGCAGCCCGCCGACTGAAACAAGATAGACCCCGATCAGGGCGGCCAGCCCAAAGACGATCGCCGTGCCAATGCCGACTGCGCGCGGAGAAAGCAGGCCGCTCTGGGTGACGCGCGTCGGTCCCTTGCGATCCTTGTCAGTGCCCTTCAGGAAATCAAAGAGGTCGTTGGCGTAGTTGGTGCCAATTTGAATCAGCACCGACGCGGCAAGGGCGGCGATGAAGACGGGGAGCTGAAATCCCCCTTGTCGCCAGGCGATGGCGCTGCCGACGATAACTGGCACAACGGCGGCGGGCAAGGTGCGCGGGCGGGCCGCGATGATCCAGGGGCGGAGAGTCATAGCCCCAAGTATAGGGAACGGGTCAGGCCACCGTTGCGCGCTCAATGGCGCCGGCAATGGGCTCGCCTTTGCGCACCAATCGGACGATCGCCCCCGACTCTGCCAGGGCCGACACGATCGAGGTCGAAGGGCTTGCGCCGCCGAATGTCTCGCTGTCGACGACGATGGCGACCACCCGGTTGCCGCTCCGGATGAGCTGCTGGGCCGCTGTCGCCCACGCGATATCCGGCGATGCCGATATGGTGACGACTGTCGCCCCGCGCGGAAAAAACGCGCCCTCTGCCCGCATCGCCCGATCAAAGGG
>JAGOBP010000139.1 GCA_017999195.1 Thermoflexales bacterium | reverse complement strand
GCCATTGACCTTAAGATACGCGCCGTGATTCGCGTGCGTGGCCAAGAGCGTGGCGAGCGCGTTCTTAACCTCATCGCGGCTCTTGAATAAGGGGCCGCTCGTTTCAAAATCGACGGCGGCGCGGAAACCTTTGGCTTGCGCCACATCCAGCAGCGTGGCAAAGTTGGACTCGGTCTGATTGTTGACGCCGCCGTTTGGCCCGTACCACGATTGAATGAACGCATCGATCCCGGCCTGCTGCGCCTGACTGACCTGCCGCTCGATGGTGGCCCGATCGGTGGAGGCGTACGGCGACACCGGCTGATCGCTGGTCTTGTTCGGCCCAAACGAGTCCGGCGAGAACCACGCATAGTAGAACGCCAACACTAAATGCTCGCCCTGCGCTGAAGTCGATCCCGCTGGGACGAGCAATGAGACAATAAGCAGTAGAAATAGCAATCGCGCTTTCATCGGGCGAGGATTTTACCACAGGATGGGGGATTGGTTGATTGGTCAGTGGTAACTGGCGATTGGTCAACTGGGAGTTAAACGACCTGAAAAGGCGAATCTTCGCCATCTCGTAGGTGAAAGCGGTTAGCAAGTGTCCACAAATACCATGACCAACCAGATTACGGCGCAACGCACTAAATCAATCTATCCAATGTATGATGAAGAGTATCTGGATTTCTACATTGATGGAACTCTCTTGTCTGATCTCCTTGATACTGCGTTCCCTTCGCATCAGCTGAAGGGCTTGGTTCCAACTACTGGCGGTTGGTTGATGGATCGCGAAGACGAAACGCCCGTGTGGGCTAGAATTCTGCCAGATGAGAGGCAGACGACTCTTTGTCCAATTCTGATCTGTCCAGACGACCAGGATTACTTCTGCACGACAGTCTTGGTAGAAATCGAAAGAACCGGCGAAGAAGTCAGGTGGAATCGGTTCGGACTCAATCGCGAATTCGAGTTCCGAAAGTATGAATTATTAGGCAAATCGGTTGATTGGTTTGCAAATTCCCCTAGCTGTGTGTTTGCCCAAGTGGAGTATCAAAACGTGATAGAACTCATGCGAGCCGATAGAACGTGAGCGATACTGCTAACCAACCGACCAATTATCAATTACCAATCAACGACTGATTGCCATGATTACCGCCTCTGCTCCCGGCAAGATTATTCTCTTTGGCGAACACGCCGTCGTCTACCATCGACCGGCGATTGCCGTGCCTGTGAGTCAGGTGCAGGCGATCGTGACGATCGCGGCAGGCGAACCAGGCTTGACGATTCACGCACTCGATACGGGCCGCACGCTCGATTACGCGCAGGCCGAGCCGAGTGATCCGCTGGCGGCCATTGTGCGCGTCACGCTGGCGCACTTCGGCTTGCCTGCGCCCGATGGGATTCTCAGCATCCGGTCGGCCATACCCATCGCCAGCGGATTGGGCAGCGGCGCGGCGGTGTCGGTGGCCGTCGTGCGCGCTTTGGCCGCGTGGTTTGATCTGCCCATTGACGACGAGACCGTATCGCGTTTATCCTATGAGGTAGAGAAGCTGCATCACGGCACGCCCAGCGGCATCGACAACACCGTGATCGCCTACAATCGCCCGGTCTATTTTGTGCGCGGCCAGCCCATTCAGACGTTCAACGTCAAGCGGCCCTTCAGCGTGGCGATTGGCAACACCGGCATTGCCAGCCCCACCAAGATCGCGGTGGGCGATGTGCGCAAGGGCTGGGAGGCCGATCGGGCGCAGTATGAAGCGTGGTTCGATCAAGTGGGCGCGATTGCGAACAATGCCCGCACAGCGATCGAAGACGGCTCGATCGAGCAACTTGGCCCGTTGATGGATCAGAATCAGAAGTTATTGGAGCACATCGGCGTGTCGAGCGTGGAGTTAGAACACCTCATCGGCGCGGCCAAGGCCGCAGGCGCGGCGGGTGCTAAACTGGTGGGCGGCGGGCGCGGCGGTAACATGATCGCGCTGATCGATGCGACGAATCGCGCTGCTGTGGTTGCGGCTTTATATGCAGCAGGCGCGGTAAGCGTCATTGCGACGGAGATCGGTAACCGGTGAGTGGTAATCGGTAACTGGTTGACCAGTCACCAATTGACCCATCAACCAGTTACCAATTGACCAATCGACTATGATCATTTTCCTAAAACTCGGCGGATCACTCATCACGGATAAGACGCGAGTCGAACACGCGCGACGGCCCGTCATCCGGCGACTGGCCCGCGAGGTGGCGGCAGCGCGCACGGCCAACTCGGACTTGCAACTGGTGCTGGGTCACGGCAGCGGTTCGTTTGGGCATGTAGCCGCGAAGAAGTACGGGACTCGCTCGGGCGTGACGGATCAATCGGGTTGGCGTGGATTTGCCGAAGTGGCCGCATCTGCCGCGCGGCTCAATCAAATCGTCACCGAGGCCTTTATCGCCGAAGGGGTGCCCGTCATCAGCCTGCCGCCGTCGGCTTCGGCACGATGTGAAGACGGCGAGTTGATCTATCTGGATACGTTTGGTTTGCGCGCGGCGCTGGATCAAGGCTTGGTGCCGCTGGTGCAAGGCGATGTGGCCTTTGATACGGTGCGCGGCGCGACCATCGTGTCGACCGAAGATGTGTTTGTGTATCTGGCCCGCGAGGTGGAACCGGCGCATGTGCTGTTGGCCGGTGAAGTGGCGGGCGTATATGATTCGGCGGAGATGACGGGCCGCGTGATCGAACACCTGACGCCGGACACGGTGGGGCAGCATGTCGCGGCGCTGGGCGGCTCGCACGGAACCGATGTCACCGGCGGCATGATCGATAAGGTGCAGCAGATGCTGCATCTGATCCACCATTTACCCGGTGTGACGGTGCGAATTTTCTCCGGTGCGAAGCCGGGCGCAGTGCGTACGCTGTTGATCGATCCGCTTTATCCTTTAGGCACGGTGATTACCCATGACCGATGATGCGACGTTGACGTGTCCCGAATGCCAGCAAGGCCAACTGCTCGATACGGGCGACGGCACGCTGGTCTGCCTGAACTGCGGCGAGCGCTTTTTGACGCCGCAGCGCGTGTGCCCGTTTTGCGACGCTGACAATGAATTGGACGCCAAGTCCTGCCAGCAGTGCGGTCGCGCGCTGCGGCGCGTCTGTCCGCGCTGTCAGAGCGTGAACCCGGTGAAGGCCGAGGTGTGCGTGTCGTGCCAGCTGGCCTTCGACACGATCGGGCATATTGCGGCGCGCGAGGAACTGCGCCATACCGATCGGTTTTCACGCAAGGCCGAAGAGATCAGCGGCGTGAAGGCTGACACGCAGTCGCAATCGAAGCAGCGGATGGATCAAATGTGGGCGGTGGAACAGCAGCGGCGGGCGGGACTGGCCCAGAAGCAGCAGGTTCAACGCCAACAGGAGATGCGCCTGATGTATGCGGCGCTGATTTTGATGGCGCTGGCGCTGGTGTCCGTCATTGTCATTGCGCTGGCGTCCGCACCCAAGTAGAATTGCGCGGCGAGTAACCCGCGCCGAAGATGCGGGTTTATATCTTGGAACCTTTGCACCTTCGACAGCGTTTGAACTATAGATCATTTTCCGGCCAAGCGGCGCGGCAGTGGAGGACAGGATCGTGAAAGTCGTTAGAAGTCTGGTAGTGGTGTTCATTGGACTCTTTATTACTCTGGCTCTGACTAATCACAGTGCGGCGGCGCAGACCAGCGTATCCCAGGGTAACGCGGCCGGTAAAAGCCCGGTCGTTACTTCAACCTTGACCTATGCGTGGGTCGTCACGGCTAATGTGCAGGTGTACGCTAATCCCGGCGATGCCACGCCCGTTCGATCACTCGGTGCGGGCTTTCTGTACGTCAGTCTGGCCAACGCCAAACCGATCGTGCTGGGCGATCAAACGTGGTATCAGATCAATGCGGGTGAGTACGTCAACGCCAAGGACATCGCCATTGTACGGCCCACGGCTTTTAGAGGCATCACGTTGACGTCCACGCCCGACAAGCCCTTCGGCTGGATGGTGTACAGCGTGCGCGCCTCGGCCACGGCGGGCGGAACAGCCGCTAAAGATGGCAAGTTGTTCGCGCGTTACCAGCCGATTACGGTGCTGGAAGAGAAAACGAGCGGTGATTTGACTTGGTATCGCGTGGGTGAAAATCAGTGGGTTGATCAAAAGAAAGTGGCCTTGGTCATTCCCGCACCCCGACCGGCAGGGGTAGCCCCCACGGACAAATGGATCGACGTGAACACCTTCGAGCAGACGCTGGCCGCCTATGAGGGCGATCGCATGGTGTTTGCCACGTTGATCTCATCGGGCCTGCCGCAGTGGGCCACCGATCCTGGCTTGTTCCGTGCCTTTGCCAAAGTGAAGATCGCCAAGATGAGCGGCCGCGAAGGTTTGGCGGATTACTACTTCCTGGAAGATGTGCCGCATGCCACGTACTTCAACAAGGATATGGCCCTGCACGCGGCCTACTGGCATGACAAGTTCGGCTTCAAACACTCGCACGGGTGCGTGAATTTGCCGCCCGCTGATGCCGAGTGGATTTACAACTGGACAACGCCTGCACCCGATGGCAGCAATTGGACCGTGGTGCCCGATCGCAAGAAGAACGACATTGGGACGTGGGTTTGGGTGCACGAGGGGTAGTGGGTTAGTGCAATAGTTGCGTAGTGAGATAGTAAACGGCGGGCGAAAGTCCGCCGTTTTTGTTATCAGTTCGTGGCAACCAATACAGGAATGGCAGCTAAAGTCTGCAAGGTCTTGGCCGATTTTTTCGAGAGTAGGTGAGTTCGCCGCATCTCCCTGTCATACCACATTCATTTCGACCCAAGTCCAAAACGGATCAGCAGAGGACTTGTCCCCCATTTCTGCTGGATGTTTGACGATTTCGGAAGCAGTTTTTAGAATATCCACTGAAAAGGTATTCCTGACCCAATTCTGGTATTCCGTATTGGGGTGAACGAATAAGCCGCCGCTAAGAGGATCCGCATTGGGTGGCTGCGAGAATTTTGTCGTTCCAACAGATCTCGTCATATCCGATAGCAATCAGCCGTAGGAAATCAACCGGCTCATCTGCCAATACACAAACCATAGTTGAA
Source organism: Thermoflexales bacterium (assembly GCA_017999195.1). Lineage (GTDB taxonomy): Bacteria > Chloroflexota > Anaerolineae > Fen-1058 > Fen-1058 > JAGOBP01. The sequence continues at coordinate 3,519 of JAGOBP010000139.1, read as the reverse complement.
CCTGATCCTGATCCAAGGTGAACAATTCTCTGCTTTCCATTATCATCCAACCAGAAAGCCGCCATTGATCCTTCAAACCCGGTCCTTGCAAAGACACACAACCGGTCCAGCACCTTTGGGCTTTCGTGGCCAAACCAGGATTTCATATATATGTTGCCTTCAGCGAAGAATTCGATGTTTGTACCGCCCGGTCTATCTGTGTTGGTTCGTCCAGCCTTTAATTGATCTTGAGGAAACAAAAATCCTATTCTTCCGTTTTTAGTGTCCACAAATAGATCGTTGTCTTCGATCCACGAAAATAACAGTTCAAGCGGCTTCGGAATAAACATTCCAAGTGGCAAAGTCTTTGCAATTTGATCTTGCAATAGTGACATGAAAATACCTCAGCGCCCAGCACAATACAGTCATATCATTGCGATGTGGCTGCCTGCCAATGATTGTTGTCCAGCAATATGCAAATCTTGGTCGCATTGTATCACGGGCTGCCCGACCCACAAATCGATTCACGATTCACCGATTGCCTATCCGACTCATTGCGAGTAGGATTGTCGCCACGATGCCCACCTTCATCACATTGCTCAAAATCTTCATGGCCCCCACGCTGATCGGACTGGCGAGTCTGGCCGGGCGCAAATGGGGTCCGGCCATCAGCGGCTGGATCGTGGGCATGCCCCTGACCACCGGCCCGATCATCTTCCTGCTGGCCGGACAGCAAGGCCCGGCCTACGCCACGGCCACCATCCTCGGCACGCTGTCCGGCGGCTTCTCGTTGATGATCTTTGCGCTGGCGTACAGTTGGCTGGCGCGTTCGTTCCGCTGGCCCATCACGCTCGCCATCAGCAGCACGTTGTTTTTCACGGCGACGTTTATCCTGCAACAACAGACCTTTGCGCTGTTGCCGCTGTTTCTGAGCATCGTTGGCCTGTTGATCATCACTCTGCGGTTGCTACCGCCCGATCGATCCTCCGCACCCGCGAAACCGATCTCGTTACCATGGTGGGATTTGCCCGCGCGCATGATCGTGGTCACGGCGCTGGTGCTGTTTTTGACGACGTTTTCGGCCAGTCTGGGGCCGCGCCTCACCGGCCTGCTGGCTACCTTCCCCGTGTACGCCTCAACGCTGTCGGCCTTCGCACATCACTTACAAGGCGCAGCAGCAGCGGCGAGAGTTCAACGCGGCCTATTGTTGGGGCTGTTTTCATTTGCGGGTTTCTATCTGTGGCTGGGATTGGCGCTTCAGCCGTGGGGTATGGCGATTGGGTTTGGCGGGGCAATGATCGTGGCGCTGTTGATTCAGGGTGCATCGTTGCGGGTCTTGCAGCACGCGAAATAAAGCCAATCTGCGTCATTGCGAGGGCGCGCTGCGCCCGAAGCAATCTGTCATTCAACTTTAAGATTGCCGCGCCGCCTTCGGCGGCTCGCAATGACGAGAACGCACCCTAGATCAAGCCGCGCCGCCGCGCAAAGTGAATCGCCTCGACGCGACCATCCGCGCCGAGTTTGGACAGGACATTACCGACGTGGAAGGTCGCCGTCCGCTCAGTGATGCTGAGGCGGGCGGCGATCTCTTTGTTGCGCAGACCTTCGGCCATCAACTTCAAGACTTCTTCTTCACGCAGCGTCAACGGCGGCATCGGCAGCAGATCGTTGCGCGGCACGGCGCGATGCGGCAGATCAAACTCAAGGCCGTTCGCTTCGGTGCTTTCCGCGCGGGCGGCAACCATCGCCGTCTCGATCAGCCGCTGCGCCACCGCCAGTTCGCGGGCCGCCTCAGGCCGATCGGGCAGCAGTTTGACCGCTTGCCTAATACGATCGAGCGCGCGATTCAACACTTCATCCACCGCTTCGTGCGTGATGTCGTCCATATCACCTATCGAACAATCGCAAAATTAAACATGGGCGTGCCCAACTTCATCATCAAACTGATCCAAATCGGCAGCATCATCTCTGTGGCGCGGGCCGTAGTGATGTCGCCCAGATCGATCACGGCTTGCCAGCCGAACCAGTCCTTCAAAATCGACGTGACCTGCGCCTTGGCGTCCGCATCATTGCCGCTGACAAACATGATGTGCTCGCCCGGCAGCGCGGCCGCATTCACCATGAGATTGCTGTTGACGGTGTTCAAGGACTTGACGACACGCACCTCGGGGAAGGCGCGCTGAATCTGCTCGCCCAGCGAATCGGTGTTGCACACGCTCAAGGACGGCGGCATGCCGTGCGAGAAATCCAGCGGATTCGCAATATCGATCAGCACTTTGCCGTTCAAGTTATCCGCGCCCGCCTGGGTCAGCACTTCCAACGCAGCGCTGCCTGACGTGCAGTTAAAGACGATCTCGCCAAACGCGGCCGCATCCGCAAACGTACCCTGCGACGCGCCCGCCCCGTTGGCCTGCACCCACGCCGCTGCTTTCTCGTTCGTGGCCGACCGCGCGCCCATCTTCACCGCGTGGCCCAACTGCACCAATTTTGTAGCGATGGCATTGCCCACCATGCCTGTGCCCAACACACCGATGTTCATTAGCGTTCACTCCCTTGTCTGTAAAAATATGTCATCGAACAGGGTAATCATATCTGATGCATACAAGATTTGCATTAGACGCAGAAAAGGCAAGAGGTGTCCCCTCTTGCCTCCTGCTTCACGTGTCTTGCGTCTACAGCGGCGTAGTTTCGCTCTTGATCGGCTTGGTCGGTTCAGGCTCCTGCCCCTCAGCCAGTGCGCGCTTGAAGATGTGGAAGGCCGCGCCCATCGGCTGATGCTGCACGCCCACCAACTCCCAGCCCTGCACGCCCAGGGCGTTCAGATAGCGCCGCCCAAACGACGTCATCCGCTCACCATCCTGAATCGTCGTCTCTTCACCTTCCGCGGACACCCGCCCGCGAAAATCCGCATACACCACTTTATATTCAAATCGCTGTGCCATGTTGATCTCCTTTTAAGTTATCGAACTGTGTTGATCATACGCGCAATCGGCCTGCAAAACACCGATCAACTGATCAGGCGAAACGGTGGATTGTCTACAGGCTGGTGTACTGCGCTTACGCAGTACGCATTACGTATTGGATTCTTGCGGTGTCACGTACAGCGTCAACTTATCATTGCGACGAATCACCGTGATGGCTGATCGCACGCCCACCTGTTGATCAGACAACAACCTTTGAAGCGCATCGACCGTCTCGATCGGTTGATCGGCGAACCCGACGATCACATCGCCCTCGATCAAGCCCGCGCGCTGCGCGGGACTGTTCGGCTCGATCGACACGACGAGCACACCGCGCTCGGCAGGCAGATCGTGGAAACGCGCGATGCGGCGCAGAATCGGCGCATCCTGTCCGCCCACGCCGATGTAACTGCGCTTGACGCGCCCGTTCTTCAAGAGATGACTCGCCACGAATTTAGCCGTATTGATCGCCAACGCAAAGCAAATACCTTGCGCGGGCAAAATCACGGCCGTATTCACGCCGATGACCTCGCCCCGACTGTTCACCAGCGGCCCGCCGGCATTGCCCGGCTTCAGTGCG
>JAGOBP010000138.1 GCA_017999195.1 Thermoflexales bacterium | reverse complement strand
CCCGTAACCACGCGGCCCGTTTGCAGCAAACCCAGCTCGCGTGCGATGGCCTGCGCCGTCAGCGGATGATCGCCCGTGATCATCACCGGCTTGATGCCGGCCTGGCGGCACGTCTCGATGGCGGCTTTGGCCTCCGGGCGCGGCGGGTCGATCAGGCCGACCAGCCCCAGAAAGGTCATCGCCTGTTCAGCGTTGTCCAACGTCGCAGCCGGCTTGTAGGCCACGGCCAGCACGCGCAGCGCCTCACTCGCCAGTTGTTGGGCCACCCCCAGCAGCGTGGCTTTACCGGCCGCATCCAGGGGCACCGGGCCGCCCTCGGCCAACTGCGACGCGCACCCTTCAAGCATGATTTCCGGTGCGCCTTTCGCATACGCGACCACGCCCTCGGGCGTCGTATGCAGCGTCGTCATGCGCTTGGTTTCCGACGTGAACGGGATTTCATGCACGCGCGGAAATTCAGTGTCCAGGTCACGTTTATGCAAGCCCGCCTTGGCCGCAGCCACCACCAGCGCGCCCTCGGTGGGATCGCCCTTCAGATGCCACTGCCCTTCGGCCTCCACGTGCGCCAGATGCGCATCCGACGCGAGGGTGGCCGCCCGCAGCAGCGCCAGCAAGGCGGCCGGGGGTTCGATGACAACGCCGTTCCGCGAAAATTGGCCGTGCGGTTCATAGCCTGCCCCCGAGACCTCCAGCATTTGCCCGGCCACAAAAATCTTGCGCGCGGTCATTTCGTCTTTGGTCAGCGTGCCGGTCTTATCGGAACCGATCACGGACACGCTGCCCAGCGTTTCCACGGCAGGCAAACGCCGAATCAGCGCGTGCCGCTTGACCATGCGCTGCACGCCCAGGGCCAGCGAGATGGTCACGACGGCGGGCAGGGCTTCCGGCACCACCGCCACTGCCAGCGCAATGCCGAAGATCACCATCTCCAGCAGCGGCTGGCCGCGCAACAATCCCAGCGCGACGATAATGCCCACCACCACCAGCGCGGCGCGCGCCAGAACCTGTCCAACCTTGTCCAGGTTCTCCTGTAGCGGCGTCCGGCCCGTCTCGATCGTTTGCAGCAACTGCGCGATCTGACCGAATTCGGTCTGCATGCCGGTGGCGACGACCAGGGCCTGACCACGCCCATAAGTGGCGGCGGTGCCCGCGTAGATCATGTTTTTCCGATCGGCCACGGCCAGCTCAACGGTCGCTTGTCGCGCGGTGTGTTTCTCCACCGGCAGTGATTCCCCCGTCAAGGCCGCTTCTTCGATCTGCAGGTTGATCGCTTCGATCAGGCGCGAGTCCGCCGGAACCTTATCACCGGCCTGCACCAGAATAATATCGCCGGGCACCAGGTCCCGCGCGGCGATCTCCTGTTCTTCGTCGTCGCGCAGCACCGTCGCGGTCGGCGCAGCCATCTGCCGCAGAGCCTCGATCGCTCGTTCAGCGCGATACTCTTGCACGAAGCCCAGCAGCACGGCAAACAACACGATCACCCCGATCACAACCGCCTCGACGCTGTGCCCCAACAGCGCCGATAGAGCCACCGCGACCAACAGGATCACGATCAGGATATTCTTGAACTGCTCCAACAGCAAGGCCCACGGCGAGACGCGCTGCACGGCCTGCAATTCGTTCGGACCGTACTCGGTCAGTCGCCGCGCGGCCTCGGCCTGGTTCAAGCCGTGGCTCAGGTGCGTGTTAAGTTGAGCCGCCGCCTGCACCGTCTCCAGCGCATGCCACGCCGTTCTCTCCGGTGTGGCTGTTTGTGATGATTGAGTCATTGAAGTCCTTTCTATTCCACACTCGACTGTCTAAAATGGCTGAAATCAACCGCCCCGCGCCACTGGCGCTGAAACACAAATATGTTTGCTAAGCAGCCACGCTGACGTGCTTCTCCGCTCGCCGTACAAAGTACTTGCTCACCTCGGCCACGATGGCGGGGATGAGGGCCAGCGGCGCGATGATGGCCCAATGTTCCAAACTCAACGGCATGGTATTAAACGGATCATTCAGGAAAGGCACGTAGACCACGGCCAACGTCAGCACGATCGATAGGCCCACCGCGCGCTGCATCCATTTGTTGCTTAACACGCCCAGTTTGAAGAGCGGATACCGTTCCGAGCGCGTGGTGTAGGCGATGGGCAATTCAGCCAGAGCCAGCGTGACAAACGCCAACGTCTGCGCCAACACCTGATTCTTCTGGCTCCACCCGACCATGAAGGCGGCCAGCACCACGCCGGTCAAGGCCACCGTCATCACCCCGATGCGGATGATCATGAGCCGGTTGACGATCGGTTCGGTCGTCGGGCGCGGCGCCTGATCCATGATGTCGGGATCGCCGCGCTCCAGCCCCAGGGCCAGGGCCGGTGCGCCGTCCGTCAACAAGTTCAGCCACAACAGTTGAATCGTTGTCAGGGGCGCAGGCAGACCGGCCAGCGTCGCCAGGAAAATAATCGACACTTCCGCGACGTTGCACGACAACAGATAAAACACGAACTTGCGAATGTTGCTGTAGATAATGCGGCCCTGCTCCACCGCACTCACGATCGACACGTAGTTGTCGTCGGTCAACACCATGTCGGCGGTTTCCTTGGATACGTCCGTGCCGGTGATGCCCATCGCCACGCCGATGTCGGCGCGCTTGAGGGCGGGCGCATCATTGACGCCGTCGCCCGTCATCGCCACCACCTGTCCGCGCGCGCGGAACGCCTCCACGATGCGCACCTTGTGCTGCGGACTGACGCGCGCAAACACATCGGTGTGTTCCACCGTTGCCATCAACGCCGCATCGTCCATCTCATCGAGTTCGGCCCCGGCGCGGACTTCACCGTCTTTGCGCAACAGGCCAATCTCGGCCGCGATGGCGCGCGCGGTTTCTTTGTAGTCGCCGGTGATCATGACGGTGCGGATGCCCGCGCGCCGCGCCTTGGCGATGGCGGGTTTCACTTCGGGTCGCGCCGGATCGATCATGCCGACGAGGCCGACGAAGATCAAATCGTGTTCCAGATCAGCCGCCGTGATTTTATCGGGCAGCGTGTCAAACTTGCGGTAAGCCACGCCCAGCACACGCAGCGCCTGCGAGGCCATGCGCACATTCGCCGCCGCGATCTGCTGACGGTCCTCATCATCAATCGGCAGCGGGCCTTTGCGATGTAAAAGTTGCGTCGAGCAGTCCAGCAGCAGATCGGGCGCGCCCTTCACACACAAGACGTAGCCCTTCGCGCCGGGCAAGAACGGACTGCCATCATCTTCGCCCACCTCGCGCAATTCGTGGATAGTGCTCATACGCTTGCGATCGGCGTCGAAGGGTACTTCGGCCACGCGCGGATAACGGCGTTCCAACTCCGAGCGCCACAACCCGGCCTTGGCGGCGGCCACGATTAACGCGCCTTCGGTGGGATCGCCGACCATGCGATAGGTGGTCTTATCCGCCGATTCACCGGTCGGCTCCAATTGCGCGTCGTTGACCAGCGCGCCCGCCCACAACAGGCCGCCCACTTCCACATCGTCGATCACGTCCAGATCGCGATCATTGCGCTCAGGCCGCCGGAAGTTGCCCTCCGGCTGATACCCCTGCCCGTCAATCGTAAACTCGGCATGATGCACCCACAGACGCACGGCGGTCATTTCGTTTTGGGTCAACGTGCCCGTTTTATCGGAGCAGATGGTCGTGGCAGACCCCAGGGTCTCCACAGCCGACAAGCGGCGGATCAGCGCGTGACGTTTGATCATCTCACGCATGCCCAGCGCCAGGCTGATCGTGACAATGGCGGCCAGACCTTCCGGCACGGCGGCAATGGCCAGGCTGACGGCGACGAGGAACGTTTCAATCAGTTGATCTTGATATTGCTGGAAATACGCACCAAAACCGCCCGCTGAATTGAAGATCAGTCCGAGGTCGGTGTCACGCACAACAGCCACGGCAAACACCAGCACGCAGATGACCAGGGCCGCCGCGCCCAGCGTCTTGCCCAATTGATCTAGCTTCTGTTGCAGCGGAGTTGGTCCTTCGTCAAACGACTGAATCATCTCGGCGATCAGGCCAATCTGCGTCTGCATGCCCGTGCCGATGACGATGCCTTTGCCGCGACCATAGGTCACCATCGAACTCATGTAAGCGGCGTTCTTGCGATCACCCAGCGAGGCTTCTTCTTTCAGCGTCATGCTGGCTTTTTTCTCGACCGCGTCCGACTCGCCCGTCAACGACGATTCATTGATCTTTAGGTTGACGCTTTCGATCAAGCGCAAATCGGCGGGGACGAAGTTGCCCGCTTCCAGCAACACCACATCACCGGGAACCAGTTCGCGGCCCGGCAATTTCTGGCGATGCCCGTCGCGGATCACATCCGCTTCAGGTGCAGCCATCTTTTTCAGCGCGGCCAGGGCGGCTTCGGCGCGGCTTTCCTGCACCACGCCCAGCACGGCATTCAAGACCACAATCGCCATGATGGCGGCGGCTTCCACCCAATCGCCCAGCAAGGCCGAGATGATACTGGCAATGATCAGCAGGATAACGACAAAACTATTTAGTTGCGCGACGATGAGTTTCCAAAATGGCGCGGTGGGTTTTTCGCGCAGTTCGTTGGGGCCAAGCTGCTCCAATCGGGTCTTGGCTTCAGCCGCCGACAGGCCGGCATCCAATTTAGTTTTAAGTTGCGCGGCCACGGTCTCAATCGGCTGACTGTGCCACGGAATCTGAGGATCGTTGACTGACATTGTGCCTCCGGCAGACAAGGTAGCAAAACGGGTGAGGGCTGTTCTGCCCGCACCCGCTTCGATTATAGCATGAATGAGGCCACAGATGACGCAGATTTATCTGTGAAATCCGCGTCATCTGTGGCCAAAGTATTAGGCCGCCGCGCGTTTCAACTCCATGCGGCGCGTGAAGAACTTGGTCAGTTCCGCCGCGATCGACGGCACGAAGATCAACGGCAGCATCACCGCCCAGTGATTCAATTGCAGCGGCACGGTATTGAACGGTTCATTCAAGAACGGCAGATACATCACGGCCAGCAACAACACCAACGATGATGCCACCGCGTAAAACATATACTTGTTCGTGAACAGGCCGATCTTCATCAACGGATACCGTTCCGAGCGAGCGGTGAAGGCACGGAACAATTCAGAGGACGAGAGCGTGAAGAAAGCCATCGTTTGCGCCAGGCGAATGTTGTCCGGTTCCAACCCGCGCCCGATGAGATACGCGCCCAACGACGCGCCCGTGATGGCGACCGTCTGCACCAGAATGCCCAAGCGCATCGGCCCATTGATGATGGGTTCCCGACTCGGTCGCGGGGCAACGTCCATCGTGTCGGGGTCGCCCTTCTCCATGCCCAGGGCCAGCGCAGGCGCGCCATCGGTGACGAGGTTGAGCCACAAGAGTTGAATGGCCGTGAGCGGCGTGGGCCAGCCCGCCAACGCCGCGATGAAGATGATGCCGATCTCGGCGACGTTGCATGACAGCAGATAAAACACGAACTTGCGAATGTTGCTGTAAATGATGCGACCTTGCTCCACCGCACTCACGATCGAAACGTAGTTGTCATCGGTCAGCACCATATCGGCAGTTTCTTTGCTGACATCCGTGCCGCTGATGCCCATCGCCACGCCGATGCTGGCGCGCTTGAGCGCGGGCGCATCGTTGACGCCGTCGCCCGTCATGGCGACCACTTGATCTTTGGCCTTGAAGGCTTCGACGATGCGCACTTTGTGCTGCGGGCTGACCCGCGCGAAGACATCGGTGTGTTCAGTCGCTTTGAGCAAATCATCGTCGCTCATGCGATCGAGTTCGGCGCCCGTATGAACGGTGCTGCCCGGTCGCATGATGCCGATCTCGGTGGCGATGGCTTTGGCGGTGTCGGGATAGTCGCCGGTGATCATGACCGTGCGGATACCGGCACGGCGCGCCCGGGCAACCGCCGGGGCCACTTCGGGCCGCGCGGGATCGATCATGCCGATCAAGCCCACGAACACCAGGTCTTGTTCGATCTTCTCGGCGGTGATGTCTTCTGCATTCGGCAGGTGATCGATCTTCTTATAGGCCACGCCCAGCACGCGCAACGCCTGCGACGCCATATGCGAATTCGCGTCGAGGATGGACTGCCGCTCGAAGGGCGTCATGGGGTGCGAGCCTTTGCGGTGCAACAGTTCCGCCGATTGCTCCAGCAGCAGGTCGGGCGCGCCTTTGACGCAGACCACGTAGCCGGTCTCGCCGGACATGAAGGGACTGCCGTCGTCCTCGCCCACGGTGCGCAGCGCGTGGATGGTGGTCATGCGCTTGCGATCGGAATCGAAGGGCACTTCCGCCACACGCGGATAGGTCTTTTCCAGTTCAGGCCGCCAGAGATTGGCTTTGGCCGCCGCCACCAGCAGCGCGCCTTCGGTGGGATCACCCACCATGCGATAGGTGATCTTACCGGCGGTTTCGCCTGTCGTTTCCAGCACGGCGTCGTTGGTCAATGCCGCCGCCCATAACAGCGTCGACGTTTCAATGTCGGCGGTGACATCCACCTCGCGGTTGTCGCGTTTGAAGCGGCCGTCCGGCTGATAACCGATACCGTCCACAGTGACGATGGAATGATGTGTCCACAATTGGACAGCGGTCATTTCGTTTTGCGTCAGTGTGCCCGTTTTATCCGAACAGATCGTCGTGGCCGAACCGAGCGTTTCCACGGCAGACAACTTGCGAATCAGCGCGTGGCGCTTGATCATTTCACGCATGCCCAGGGCCAGACTGATTGTGACGATGGCGGGCAGGCCTTCCGGCACAGCCGCAATGGCAAGACTGACGGCAATCAAGAAGGATTCGACGATGGTGGAACCGGAAGCCGTGAAGAATTGACTCAGGCCGCCGTTGGCCGCAAAGATCAGATCGAGGTTGGTCTCGCGCAGGACTTTGACGACGAAGACTAAACCGCAAATGGCGAGGGCCACAGTGCTGAGGACTTTGCCCAGTTCGTCGAGTTTGTTTTGCAACGGCGTGGGTTCTTCTTCAAACGATTGGATCATCTCGGCAATCAGGCCGATCTGCGTCTGCATGCCGGTGCCGGTGACCACGCCTTTGCCGCGCCCATAGGTTACCATGGTGCTCATGTAGGCGGCGTTCTTGCGGTCGCCGAGGGGAATATCGGGTTTGAGCACGGCCGCTGCTTGCTTCTCCACCGCCATCGATTCGCCCGTTAACGACGATTCATCGATCTTAAGGTTGACGCTTTCGATCAAGCGCAAATCGGCGGGGACAAAGTTGCCCGCTTCCAGCAGCACCATGTCGCCGGGCACCAGGGTGCGCGCCGGGATACGGCGGCGATGCCCGTCGCGAATGATCTCGGCTTCGGGTGCGGCCATCTTCTTGAGCGCGGCCAGGGCTTGTTCGGCGCGGCCTTCTTGCACCACGCCCAGCACGGCGTTCAAGACGACAATCGCCATGATGACGACCGCTTCGATAGTGTCACCGAGTAGGGCGGACACGACGCTGGCGACGATCAGCAAAATGACGACAAAACTGTTGAGCTGATCGATCACCATCTTGTACCAGGGCGGGCGCGGCCGTTCACGCAGTTCGTTGGGGCCTTGCGCGGCCAATCGGGCGGCGGCTTCACCGTCGCTGAGGCCGTGCTCCAACTGCGTGTTTAGATCGGACAGGACTTTGTCTATCGGGTGACTATGCCACGGGGTCTGCGGATCATTCGTCATATACCTGCTCCTGAGGAAAATAAAGCGGGCCAGAGGTTGCCCCCCGGCCCGCGCTTCAAGATTCTAGCACGCTTGCTCAATCGCTGACAGAGACGAACGGACTGTCAATCGGCATGATCAATGTCACCCTATTGCCCCAAAAAGTACGGCACCACTTCCAGCAGCAGCGCGGGCTGCGACTTCATGACCAGCAGCAACAAATCCTGGGTCGCGGGGTGTTGTCCATGAAGTTGGGCCGCGTGCGCGATGATGTCGTTGAGCTTGTCTTCGGGAATTTTCAATAGCGCGTGGCGAATGCGATGCAACCGCCGAAAGGTCTTGCCAAAACGCGCGTCCCAACGTTGCTCGTATTGGCGTAAAAAATCGGCGGATACATCTTGCGCGGCTAACGCTTCGATTGCCACCTGCCCGGCCAGCCAGCCACCGATCATGCCCGGCCCGATGCCGCCCGCCGTGAGCGGATCACTTTGATGCGCGGCGTCGCCTACGCACATGTAGCCATCGGTCATCATGTGCGGCAGCACATTCGTCACGGGAATGCCGCCCACCACCTGCGCCAGCCGCGCACTGCGCGGAAACCGCGCGGCCACGAAGTCATTCAGATAGTCGATGGCCGGGCGCGTTTCCTTCGGATCGACGGCCATGACCAAACCGACATTCGCCTGTCCGTGGCCTTTGGGAAAGACCCACGCATAACCGCCGGGAGCCAATGACCAACCCACGTGATACTGACAAATTCGCGGGTTGATCTGAACGCCCGTCAGCAAATACTGCGCCGCCGTGTAATAATCTTGAAACTGCGGATTAGACTTCAACCCCGCCCAACGCGGACTTTGCGATTCGGTGCCGTCTGCGCCGATCACGATTTTCGCCTGAAATTCAAGCGTTTTCCCTTGGACGTTTACGCGAACACCCGCCACCCGATCGGTTTTGATCAGCCCC
>JAGOBP010000137.1 GCA_017999195.1 Thermoflexales bacterium | reverse complement strand
GTCACAAACAACTGTAACACAAACCGGTTTGCTAGTCAATAGCCAAAACCGGATTTTTAAGGGTTTTTCAGCCAAATTCTTATTGGGAGCGCTCTCAATTACAGGGGGCACGATATGGTATCGATTCCCTATCGAGTAGCGGCGATTGCCCTTACGCGGTCGGCGTTGACGCCTGGTAGTGCACCAGATACAATCAAAATGAACTTTTGTTGCGCTGCCTGCGTATTAACGCACAACAGCCTAATTCCTCAGATTGACAGCCAAGCCATGACTGAACCGACTCTGCGACACCGGTATCCGATTGATCGACTCGTGCTAATCCTCATTGGCGGCGTGGTGTTTAGCGCCGCCTGGAGCATTGCCTCGGCTGAGTGGATGCCGCGGCTCGATCTGTTGGGGTTGACGGTCGTTGCGGGGTTGGCCCTGGGAACGATTGTTGTCGCGCGGCCCTGGCGCACCAGCGTGGCGCATACGATCATGATTTTGTACGGCGTAATCTGGGTGACGCTGATGGCGCTCGATCAGATGCCGGACAAGGTCTACGGCTGGACCTCGCTGGATACGCTGCGCCATATGATCGTGCGGCTGGGCGAGCACATTTACATCTGGGGCGAAGCGGTCATCACGGGCGGCGTCGGCACGGATAACACCATCTTCCTGCTGTTTCTGGGGACCGTGTTTTGGCTGATCACGTATGTAGCCGTCTGGAATACGTTCCGCCAGCCGCGCATGTGGCGGGCGGTGGCTCCGGCCGGTGTGGTGCTGTTGATCAATACGTATTACTACGGCGGGCCGGAATCGCTGTATTTGCTGGTGATCGTCTATCTGTTCGGTGTGTTGATGTACGCGGCGCGCATGTACACGCTGAAACAGGCCGAGCGCTGGCGCTTCAGCCGCATTCGCTATAACCCGGAAATCAAGCGCGACTTCCTGCAAATCGGCTCCAGCATCGCGATTGCAGCTGTGTTGTTTGGGTCGTTTGCGCCGACCGTGCTGGGCGCGCCCCAGATCAGCGATCTGTGGCGGCAGATCAGCCGCCCGGTCCGATCGGTTGAGGAGTCGTTCAATCGCTTGTTCAGCGGCTTGCAGCCCAACGGGCTGGCCTTCGCCAATCCCTTTGGCCGCACGCTCGCTTTGTTAGGCTCGCGTAATCTGGGTAATGAAATGGTGATGGAAGTGAAATCGTCGGAAGCCCGCTACTGGCAAGCGGTAGTCTATGACGAGTACACCGGCACGGCCTTTCAGAGTTCAGATACCACCCGATTGGCCGTCGACCCCAACGAGCGGCCATTTGAGGCGCAGTTTCAGCAACGCACGGCGGTGACGCAGACCTTTACGGTTTTCTTCCCCAACAACACGCTGGTCTTTGCCGCGCCGCAAGCGGCTGCCGTTGATCGGGCCGCGTGGGTGGAAACGTATCCAATCGAGGCGGCGGGCCAGGCCGCGGGCGGCACGCCCGATGTCTCCATGTGGACTGTCATCAATCCTTTGAGCGCGGGCGATTCGTATCAAGTGACGTCGTTGTCCAGCGTGGCGAATGTTGTTCAGTTGCGCAGCGCGGGCACCGACTATCCGGCGGCGATCAAGCAACGTTATCTGCAATTGCCCAACTCTTTGCCCAATCGCGTGCGTGAACTAGCCCGGCAAATCTCGCGCGAGGCCGAAGCGACCAATCCCTTTGATGCGGCCACGGCGCTAGAGTTCTATCTGCGCACACAGATTAAGTATAACGAAAAAATCCTCGCGCCCGCCCCTGGCATCGATGGCGTGGACTACTTGCTGTTTGATGTGAAGGAAGGCTATTGCGATTACTATGCTTCGGCGATGGCCGTGATGGCGCGCTCGCTGGGCATTCCGGCGCGCATTGCCACTGGTTACACACAAGGCACCTATGATGCAACGCGCGGCGTGTATCAGGTCTTTCAGTTCAACGCGCATACGTGGGCCGAAGTCTATTTCCCGGACTATGGCTGGGTGCAGTTTGAGCCGACCGCGAGCCAGCCATCGCTGGTGCGTTTGCAACCGTCAAGCGCCAATAATGCGAATGCGGACACAGACGCATCCGATCGGGAATCCAACTTTCGCAGCCGCGAGCCGATTGAAGAAGAATTTGATCCGTTGCAAGGACCGGCCAGCCCGCTCAATTTGCCTGAGACATCTGCCGCTACACAAGCGGCTTCACCGTGGCCGTGGGTGATTGGTGGTGCGGTGCTGGTCGTAGTTGTGGTGGCAGCTGTCGCGGCGATGTACGTGTATGAGGCGCGCGGCAGCAATCGGCGGGCGCGGCGCGGCGGCGCATGGGCTTTTGCGCGGATGGCGCGCATGGCGCAATGGCTGCGCGTGAAACTAGCCCCGTGGCAAACGCCCTATGAACAGGCGCAGGCGTTGAGCAAGATCATGCCGCACAACGAACCGGCGATCGAACGCGTGGCGAGCCTGTACGTGTACGAGCGCTATGGCCGCGGCGAGTCGGAGCCGTTGGAGGCCCAAGTTACGTGGCGCAGCCTGCGCGGGCCGATGTGGTGGGCGGGTTTCAAACGCCGCTTGCCGCGTTCGTTGCCGTCATTCCGCCGGATTTTCCGTCGCAGCAAACCTGTCGAGCCTTAAGCTCGACAGGTTTTTTGTTGTATAATCGAAAGCAACTTACGTATAAGGCGAGACCATGACTTTGCCGACCTCTTCGAAATCGGCTACCGACTCTACGTTGATGCTGCGCACGGCGATTGCTCAGGGCGATCTGTCGTCGTTGCTGACCGAGCTTAACGCGCAGCTGCATCAACAGGCGGCGGTTTTGACGCGTCTGCCCGGCACGCCGGATGTCATGAAGGCCCAGCAAACCTTGCTGAAAATCCAGAGCCTGATGCCGCGCTTCCAAACGGCGGTGGACGCGCTGGTACACGAGCGGCAAGCCTTGCAGGCCCTGTATGAAGTAGGGCAGGCCGTCAACTCCACGCTGGAATTGTCGGATGTGCTGAATCAAGTGATGGATCGCATCATTCAACTGACCGGCGCTGAGCGCAGTTTCTTGATGTTGAAGGATGAAACGACCGGCGAATTGGAAGTGCGCGTCGCCCGCAATGTCGATCGGGAGACGCTGCGTCACAGCGAGTTCGCCGTCAGCTGGACGATCGTGCAGCACGTGACGACCGACGGCCGCCCGATCGCGACGACGAACGCGCAGGCCGATCCACGGTTTGCCGCGCAAGAGAGTGTGGTGGCGTATAGTTTGCGCAGTATTTTGTGCGTGCCCATGCTGGTGCGCGATCAGGTGACGGGCGTAATCTACGCCGATAACCGCATCCGCACTGGCTTGTTCGGCGATCGCGACCGCGATATGCTGGCGGCGTTTGCCAATCAAGCGGCGCTGGCCATTGAGAATGCGCGCCTGTTCGAGCGCGTGCGACAGCAGCTGGCCGCCATCACCGTGATGCGCGATCTGATGGACAATGTGTTCGAATCGATCACGTCCGGCGTCATCACGACCGATATGGACGATCGGGTGACGATGTTCAATCGGGCGGCCGAGACTATGCTGGGTGTGACTAATCAGCAGGTGATTGAGCATCTGTATCAGACTGCGCTGCCCATCGCGCTCGATCTGAAACCGTGGATCGACGAAGTGAAGTTGCAGCACAACGTCATCGCGCGGGAATTGGAGCGTGATTTGCCGCCACGCGGCGCGGTGGAATTGAGCATGAACTTTGCGCCGTTGAAGGGCAGCGACGCGCAGACCGTGTCGGGTGTGGCGATCGTGCTGGACGACCTGACTGAGAAGCGGCGGCTGGAAGCGGATCAACGCTTCATCAAAGAAACGTTTATGCGCTATGCGCCGCCCGCCGTGGTGGAGCAATTGCTGCGCGATCCGTCGCAGTTGAAGTTGGGCGGCGTGCGCAAGCCGCTGTCGATTTTGTTTGCGGATATTCGCGGCTTTACGACGTTCAGCGAGCGGTTGGGGCCAGAAGAATTGGTGGAAGTGTTGAACTCTTATCTGGCGATGGCGGCCGATTCGGTGCTGGCGTTTGATGGGGTGCTGGACAAGTTCATGGGCGACGCGGTGATGGGCCTGTTCAATGTGCCGCTCGATCAGACGCAATACACGCTGCGTGCGGTGAAAGCGGCGTTGAAGATGCAGCAGGCCATTAACGAGTTTCACACGCACGTGGGGGTTGAGCATCAATTGAATTTCGGCGTGGGTATCAATGCGGGCGAGGCCGTCGTGGGCAACATCGGCACGGAAAAGCAGCGCAACTATACGGCCATCGGCGACGCGGTGAACTATGCCAAGCGGCTGCAAGAGAATGCGAAGGGCGGCCAGATTCTGATCAGCCTGGCTGCCTTTGAATTAGTAAAGGATCAGATTTCGGCGCTGGAACTACCGCCGCTGCAAGTGAAAGGCCGCTCCGTGCCGGAGCCGGTGTGGGAAGTGATTGGCCTGAGATAGTCTCCTCATTGATGTCTGATCTCCCCGAAGTTCTTATTTACACCGATGGCGCGTGTGACCCCAATCCTGGCCCGGGCGGTTGGGCGGCGGTGCTGCGCTTTGGCGAACACGAGAAAGTCCTGACGGGCGCGGAGCCCCGCGCGACCAACAATCGCATGGAATTGCAGGCGGTGATTGCGGCGTTGACGGCGTTGAAGAAGCCCTGTCACGTGCAGCTGCATACCGATTCGCGCTACGTGCAAACGGGCATCACCGATTACATCGCGCGGTGGAAGGCGAAGGGTTGGCAAACCACCGATAAGAAAGCGGTGGCGAATCAGGATTTGTGGCTGGCCCTGGATGAAGCCATTCAGCGTCATCAGATCGAATGGCACTGGGTCAAAGGTCACGCGGGCGATCCGCTGAATGAGCGCGTCGATCAATTGGCCGTGAGTATGATCCCGCGCTCGGCGCTGCCGTTGGCTGATCAATCGGCGGTGCATGTGTTTACGGGCGTTTCATGTCGAGGTCAAACCGGGCCGGGCGGCTGGGCGGTAATCATTCGGGATGCAGATGCTGTGCAAGACTTAGGCGGCTATGAGATCACGACCTCCGCTAATCGATTGCATTTACTGGCCGCGCGCCGTGGTTTGGAATCGGCCCCGACTAATCGAACCATCCACCTCTACACGCCCTCTGATTACGTCGCGCAAGGCGCGCAGCAATGGGTGAAGAATTGGGCCGCGCGTAACTGGCGCACCAAAGACGATCAGCCCGTAAAACATCGCGAACTGTGGCAGGCCATCGTTGCCGCTTCGCAGACTCGACAGGTGCAGTGGCACGTCCTCAAAGATGAAGTCCGCCCCGCTGAATCGCAACGCGCCGAGAAGTTAGCGCGCGAGCAGATTAGCTCAGGCGAATAAATTCGCGGCAACCAAGACACGAAGTCGGCCTGCGCCGACTAGCCGACGCAGGTCGGCTTGGTGTGGTGTTGGCGCAGTCTCAACTGCCGAACGAAATCCGACCGTGTCAAGATAAACGCGGGTTCTCCAGCAAAAAACATCTCACGCCAAGCGGCCAAGGGGCAAAGTATGAAGTTTTTCTTTGCGTCTTTGCCGCTTGGCGTGAGAAATTGGGTGTAACTTGAAATTGGCCTTTTAACGTGCCGTCTTCAACTTCGCCGAGCGCTTCGTCGCCAGAATCCGATACGTCAACAGGAAGCTCACCGACACAATCGCCCCGATGTACAGCGCCTGCATCAACGGCCAGTGACTATCGCTGCCGGCCAGCACGCCGTGAACCGTCACCATCGCCCACAACGCAAAACTGTAGTAGTGCACCAGTCGCCACACGCGATGACCGATGCGTTTCTTGATGTAGAACGACACCGTCAGCCCGGCCATCAGATACGCGCCCAAAATGCCCAACCCCACCCACAGCGGTTGATAAGTCGATCGGAACGGAATCAACAGATCGAGCACGCTGAATTGAATGTACGTATCACCCAGCAGAATGAAGGCGTGAAACACTCCGGCCACCAATGCCGCAATCGACAAGAACTGATGCAGTTCATACGTCAAGATGGGCTTCACTACGCCATCGAGGACTTTGTTGGTGACCATCAAGCCCCATGCGACTGAACCCCACACCAACAGGTAAGCCACAATACCAGCCGAGCGCGCCATGTACCAGTACACGCGCGAATCGGCGGCGGCCGCTGCGCCCAACCAGCGGCCCACTTGCGTCAACACGTTCGATACTGACGCGGACGCGCCTTGCCATTGGCCCGTGATCAATAATGCCGTCAACAAGCCCAGCGCAATCGCCGCGCCGCTCAACACGGCTTCCGTCAACGTCGCTTCAGCAGGTCGGGGTTGCTGCGTAGGTAAAGAGGACATCGAGATACTCCTGAAAAGAACTGGAAATTAAGGCATCGCCGCCGGTGGTCACCACACACGCGGCCAGCGTCGGTTGAGTTTCGATCAAGTACAAGCCCGCGTCTGCGCCCAGCACAAACACCGCTTTCGCATACACTTCGGCTTCCACGGTCGTGGGCGCGATGACGGTGACCGACATCAAATCGCTGGCGGCCGATTGTCCCGTGCGCGGATCGATCAGATGATGGTGTCGTGCACTTCCGTATTGCCACGTATGCCGATCGATGCCGGAGGTCGCCACGGCCCGATCGCGCAACCGCAGCGACGTGATGTCCTGCAAGCGATCGAAGGGATCGGCAATCTCGATCGTCCAGTGCGGCGTGCCGGGCACCACGCCCAGCGTCATGATGTCGCCGCCCGCATCCACCAGGCACGGCCCAAACTTTGCCAACTGCTGCGCCGCGCGTTGGGCCGCCCAACCCTTGACGATGCCGCCCAGATCGAGCCGCACACCCATCGGCAGGGTGATGGTCTGTTGTGCGCGATTGAGTTTGATCTGGGACATGGATTTGATCGAAAGCGCATTCGCTTCCGGCAAATCACTGCGCGCTTGAAGCGCCTCAAACGTCCGATCGTACCCGGCGGCCTCCAAGGCCCCGATGATTGTCGGGTTGAACAGCCCGTTCGTTCGGGCCGAATAGCGCGCGGCCAACTCCACCACTTCAAACATCTGCGCGGAGGCCGCAAACGCCTGCCCCTGCGACGCATTCAGCGCGCTGAGTTCGCTGCCCGCCTCGAAGCGGGTGAAGCGCGTGTGCGTCGCGTGAAAGAAGTGCTCCACCTGATGCAGCGCCAACTCGGCGATGCGGCTTTCGGCATGCCACAGCCACGCGCTAACGTCGGTATTCATCGAGCGGAAGTGATGGGCGTGAATCATTACGACGTCCGGGTGCGGATGCGCGGCATCGACGGGATGGGCTGCAAATTCATTGGGCGCTGCACGCGCGTGGTGTTGGGCGCGCTTTGATTCGCCGCGATCTGATTGTTGCTCGTGGGCACGTTGGCCGTCGTCGCGGCGGTGTCCGTGCGGGCGATGGCCGACCAGCCGAAGAGGAACAAGCCCGCGGCCAGGCCGATCAGATACAGTTTGAGTGTGGTGAATTTTTGCTTCATGATTTTTTCCCTTTCATTCGCTTGAAGTCAGTGTCTCATTGTCGTCATTGCGAGCCGCGCAGCGGCGAAGCAATCTCATTTTCAGCCTTATTAGATTGCTTCGTCGGCCTGTGGCCTCCTCGCAATGACGAGTGAACTTCGTAAGGTGAGTTAGTCAAAATGGAACGCGCTGTGTTCGCGACTCTCGTGCTCGCCGCTTTCGTGCTCGCCCGACTCGCCGGATTGGCCCTGCGCTTGCAACTGCGTATACGCATCTTGCAATTGCTGTTGATACTGGGCTTCGCGCTGTTGCATCAGAGCGAGTTGTTGCTGCAATGCGGCGGCATCCGATGAGGCCGGGGCCGCCACTGCGGCTGAGTCGGCCTGCGGGGTGCTGGCGGCGGCCGAGGATTGTGCGACAGCCAATACGGTGACGACCAACACGAGTGTCACTGCGGCGGAAATGATCAGAGCGGTAATGCGCTTCATAGTTTAGCCTCCAAAGGTTGAATGCTCACATTTTAGAGGCGGGGCGTTAGATGACTATGAAGTCGCTGTTAGATTTTTCTCATGTTGGTAAGGCAAGTTATCCACTTGCCCAACCACTATGCAAGGGGGAGGGTGACGGTGAAGGTGGTGCCGCGGCCGAGTTCGCTGTTCACTTCGAGCGAGCCGGTGTGCGCGGTGACGATGCTGTGCGCGATGGCGAGACCCAGGCCGGAGCCGCCTTGTTCGCGCGAACGAGCCGCATCCACCCGATAAAACCGCTCGAAAACGTGGGGCAAATGTTCGGCGGCGATGCCGGGACCGGTGTCCTCGATCGTCACGCGGACGCGATCGGGTTGGGGGAGAACGCGCGCTGTGATTGATCCAGCGGCGGTGTATTTGATGGCATTCTCGATCAAATTGAAGAACAGTCGATGGAGTTGATCGGCGTTGCCGTGTACGGTGGCGGTGACTTCGGTGGTGCAGGTGAGCGTCAGCGTTTTGGATTCGGCCAGCGGGCGCAGTTCGGTGACGGCGTCGTCGACGAGGGCCGCCAGATCAATCGGGTGTGGTTGGCCGATCGATTGGCCCGCATCCGAGCGCGCGAGTAAGAGCAGATCGTTCGTCAGCCGCGTGAGTCGATCGACTTCGCCATCGATCTGCATGAGGGCGGTTTCGTATTGGGCGGCGCTGCGC
>JAGOBP010000136.1 GCA_017999195.1 Thermoflexales bacterium | reverse complement strand
GCCCACGGACTACTTCGCGTCGAGCGAGTATCGGCGCGAGATGATCGGCGTGTTGGTGAAGCGCGTTTTGGCTTAAAATCAGCGTAAGATCAACATGACAATTGAGTAAGACTGCACAAAGCCGACCACCGTCGGCTTTGTCTATTATCGGCATAGCCCGCAACCCCCGTCTTGAGTATAATTCACCCCGCCGTCGTCTCGCCGGATAGCCGCCGGTTGAGCGTAATCAAGTTCACTCAAAGTCTACCCGCAGAGGTGCCAAATGGATGTCGTTCTGGGTGTGGCCGTTGTTGTCATCATCGTGATCGGGGTGTTGGTCGCCCTATTTGAATTGCGCGTTCGCCAGCCGGACGTGCTGGTGCTTTATGAATCGAAAGGCCGCATCGGTGTGCGCAAGGGCTTGCTGTATCCGCGCCACTTCAGCTTGCCGCTTAAACGCACCACCTGCCCGATCCAGTTGACGACCGAGGCGAGCGCGGCCGGCAACATCGGTGTGCGCGTGAAGCTGGTCGGCTCGATCGCGCCGTCACCCGATCACGTTCAGTCGCTGATTCGGGCGGGCGGCTGGAATAGCGAAGCCGTCGCGCGTGTGGCCGATGAAGCCCAGGTCTTGTTGCAAGGGCTGGTCAAAGCCTACACCGAACATGCCGAAATTCGCACGGTGTCTTCAGCGGGCTTGCTGGACTATTTGAACGAACGCCTGGCGTTGATCGAAGAAAAATACGGCGTCGAATTGATCACGCTGGCGGTTCAATCGCTAGACCCGATCGACCCCGAGATTGCCGACGCGCTGCGCCAACAGGAACAGGCGCGTTTGATGGAAGAAACCGAGCGGTTGAATCAACACGCGCGCATCTCGGCGGCCAAGACACGCTATCAAGCCGACGAAGAAATTGCGGCGATGGAACATTCGCTCGAATTGAAGAAGGCCGATCTGAAGCAAGCACTGCTGGAGAAAGAATCCGCCCTCGCGCAGCAACGCCTGACCGATGATCTGGCGCGCAGCCGCCTGCGCCTCGCCTTCGAGCGCGAAGAGTTGGACGTGCTGAAGAGCAGTCCCGAACTGCTGATGCTGACGCCGCAGGCCGCGCGGCTAGCCGAAGCCAGCCAGAATTTGAAGAGTGCGCGCACCGTCGTGTCGCTGGTGCCGCAAGATTTGGCGCACGGTTCGGAATTGCTGAGCTTGTTCCAGAATTTGCTGCACAAGGCGCTGGATTCCAAGAGCGAAGGGAGCTAGCGCAATTACTAGCGAATGAATTCGCAACAACAACCACACGAAGTCGGCCTACGCCGACTGATCTCTAGCCGACGCAGGTCGGCTTCGTGTAACGGTAGGCGCGAACACTTGCACCAGCACGCAAGTGCGGTGTTCATTCGCCGCGTTATGGCAGTGATGCCTTGCTCAATTGAGGAGCAAGCACGCCCACGTGCGCGCGAAGCGGGGCGCAACCTATTCGCCGTGTAATGCATTTCCACAGAAACGTGTTAGCAGGTGTCATTCTGAGGAGCGTATTTTTTGCGACGAGGAATCTCTAGCCCCGATTGAGCACAGAACTGGCCGGCGCTGAGATTCCTCGCTCCGCTCGGAATGACACTATCGGAATAAGCTCATGCTCTCACCAACAGATCCCCTGACCCTCTTTCGTCTGAAGCCGATCCGCAGTGCGCGCGTGTCGGAGATTAGCGAGACGACGGCGGCTGCGCCCGTCGCCAACGAAGACCGCGTCAACTTCCACATCGGCAATCCGCTGCAAGACCCGCGCTTGTCGTCGGCGTTCCTGCGCATCGCGCTGGGCCTCGACGTGCAACGCGGCGACCTGCGCGATGCTGATCCCGACGCGCTGCTCGAAGCGCTGGACTGGGACAAAGCCGACAAGCCAAAACTAGAATTTCTGATCCGCACGATCCAGAAGAGTTCGCCGTACATGCCGCGCGGCGGCTATGCCCGCAAGACGCCCAACGCCGTGGTCAAAGCGTTTGTGGCGTGGCTGGAAAAGCAAGCCGAGCCACTGCGTTATGACACGGGCGAACAATCTGCGCGACGTGAGATCATCCTCGCGTCGGGCGGCCTGCACGAAACGCTCCGCGTGCTGTTGTTTGCGCTCTCGTCTTATTTGGAGATCAAGCCCGCTCGCATTTTGTGTTATCGCTATGAGGTGCTGCCTTTACTGCGTGCCATCCCCGATCTGTTATTTGAAGATTTGTCCCCGGATGAACGCGTCGCGCGTGAACAGATCGAATCGTTCTTGATCGAGCAGCCCAACACGCCGACGTTCCTGCTCATCGGCGAAGTGATGAGTGAAGAGACGCGCCGCAAGTTGCGTCGAATGAGCGTGGATAAACCGCTGTTCTTCATCGAGGCGAACAACGCGCCGAATCACCTCTCGCTGGCGCGCGAAGCGAAGTTGGTGCAGCGCGTGATCCGTGTGTTGACCCCGGCCATTTTTGCCCCGCAATGGGATACGCTCTCGACGGTGTTCATCGCGGGTAACGCCGATATTCTCAACGCGATCGAGAACGTACACTTCAACCTCAAGGGCACGCCGTCCGCGTCTGAGATTGAGTTGCTGAGTTATCTACTGGAACATCGGCGGCCGGACGCGGACAAAGACCAGACGCCGGAAGTGCCGCAAGTGAAGCCGTCGTTTGAAGGGCTGGGGCTGGGACTCTCAGCGGAGTCGGCGCTGCCGCGTTTGGCTGAACGGATCGAACATTATCTCGATCACGCGTTGAGCGATCACGTGCAAGTGCTGGACCGCGCATTGTCGAACGTGGAGCAGAAGACCACCCTCATGACGCAGCGGATGCAGCAGATGTGGCACGGCGGCGTGTCCGATGAATTTTCCGCCATAGACGCGCGCGAGTTGTTCGATCAGATGCTGGACAACGTCGAGCAACCGGCGTGGAGCGAGAGCCTGCGCCGCAGTTTCCTCAGCGCCTTCGTGCGACATCAACCGCAGTACCGGCCCGAAGCGTGCCTGATCGCCAGCGGCTCATCGCGCACGGCACTGGGCATTCTGGGCTTTCACTGCGACATCACCGACGTGGTGATTCCCGATCTGAGTTGGTCATACGAGCAGTGTTTTCCGAATGTCCATGCTGTGCCGTTAACGCCAACGCTCGAACTGGATGCTGACGGCTTGATCGCGAAGATCGAAGACCTGTGCCGCAAAGATCCGAATTGGCCGGAGCATGGCGCAGTCGCCGTCAACAATCCGCACAATGCCACGGGCCGCATCTTCGATGAACAGGTGGTGCGTAAACTCATCACCTATTGTTTGCAGCACAACGTCTACGTGGTCGATGACCTCGCTTATCAAAACGTCGCGCCCGTGGCTGATTTGCCGGAGATCAAGACGGCGCGACAAATCGCGGCAGATTTGGTGCACGAAGGTATCCTCGACGATGAGCAGACTAATCGCGTGTTGACGGTCCACTCAATGTCGAAGACGGATTGCCTTGCTGGAGCGCGTTTGGCCGTCGTCGAAATTCGTGATGCCGACTTGCGCGCGCGCTTCGAGGCGTTGAACGCGCCCATTCAGCCTAACCTCGCGGCCGTCTTCATTTGCTATCTGTTCTATCGCAACAGCACGCAGGCCGCGCGCACGTACTGGCACTGGCGCAACGCCATCTTTGCGGATCGCACGCAGGCGTTGATGACGGCGGTGCAGAATCTGCCGCCGGATCGCAATCCCTTTGGGTTGGCCATCATTCCGCCGACGGGCAGCATGTATCCTTTGCTGCGCGTCACGCACTTGCCCGCGGGCCTGTCGCTGGATTGGCTGGCGTCGTCGCTGGCGCGCACCGGCATCGGTTTGCTGCCGCTGGCGACGTTTGCGCGCACGGAAAAAGGCTTTGAAACAGGGCGCACCACGTTCCGCCTGACGCTGGGTGGCGTCGATGGCGCGGAGATTATGCTGGCGAAAACGCGGCGATTGTTGATCGATCTGAATCGTCTGATCGCGGAAGAAGAGGCGCGCTATAACCGGCAGCCGTTGAAGTTCCACACCTTGCCCGATCGAAGCAGCCGCTCCATCGAGTTGTCGCACGCGTGGGATGCGGTAACGGCGCAAATCTTGAAGCGCAGCGAAAACAATCGGGCCTTAGATTTGCCGCCGATGAGTGGCAAAGATTTACAACGTGATTTTGTGAAAATGTACGTGCCTGATCGATTATCGATCTTTCGCACCCGCTTGATCGATCGTGCTCTCATTAGCGACGAGTTGATGCGACGGGCGGCGAGCGACAAGGGCGAGTGGCTGGCCGCGCGGCTCGATCGGGAATTCATGAAGGATTCGCTGGCGCGGCGACAGGAGTTGTTCCGCCGCCGCTCTTACGATCGCACCGTGCACCCCACGCAGATGTATTCGCTGCACGCCGAGATGACGCTCGATGCGATTGTGGCGGCATTGGTGGCGCGACAATCCGTGGACGCCGCGTTGATCGATCGGGCGGCGGCTGATCTGGCGCAGGAGTATCTGGGGCAAAATGTCGCGATCACATCGGAACACGAGGCCGATGAAATCTTGCTCGACCTAGGGACGTTGATCGCGGGCGAGGATTATGCAGGGTTGTTCACAGACGCGACGTTGTCGCCGCTGCTGTCGTTCTGGAGCGACTGGGATGGCAGCAATCGTCCATCGGGTCAGGGGCATCGGTTGATTGCGGCCGTCGTGATGGAGAACGTGCGTCGCTTGAGCGGCATTTTGAATTTACTGCGGCAAACGGATGCCAGCGTCACGATCGATCCGGAGTTGCTGGAAAAACTGGAGGCGCTGCCGCAACAAGATCAGCGCTTCGCCGAACTGCTGACGGCCATCACGGGCTTGACGCATCAATTGGAGCAGCGTTATCGCGGCGTGCTGCCGTTTTCGTTTGATGCGACGCCGCTGCAACGACTGGCGACGCAATTGCACATCCGTCGTGATCCGGCGCGCGTGCTGTGGCAGCACAACGACCGTTATGAGCACAAGATGCTGGAATTGCGGCAGCAGCGCCGCACGACGCTGGAGTATTACTTTGCGCTGAACAAGCAACTGCGCAAGCAACTGCACGCGTTGATCCCGGCCATTCAAGCCAACCGCAATTCCGACAAACTCTTGCGGGCCGTGGTGGGCTATCGGGATATTTTGCAGCGCGCCGTGATCACGCCCCGCATCGGGCAGAGCATGATCGCTGCGCGCGATCAATTTGCCATCAACACGACTGTCTTCAACATGCACGAAATCAACGCGATTTCGGGCCAATACGGCAATCCCGGCATGGCGCTGGCGATGCAGGTGAGCCTGTCCACCAAGCCCGAAGCGCTGATCTCGCTCGATCGCAAGATGCGCATTCAGGGCGAACAAACGCGGCGCGATCATCCCTCGACCGAACTGCCGTCGATCTGGCTGATTCCCTTGTTTGAAGACATCGAGTCGGTACGCAATGTGCGCAGCTATCTCGATCGGGTGTGGGAGTATGCCGCGCAAAGCCGCACGACGACGCAATCGCCGCAAGACCGGTTTGCGGACATCATCCCGGAAGTGTTCATCGCCGGATCGGACTTGAGCCAGCAAGTGAGTCAGGCGCGCAGCGCGTTCTTGTATCGCAAAGCGAAATATGATCTGCAAGCGTGGCTGGCCGAACATCAAGTGGCTGAAGCGGTGCGCATCAAGTTGGGCAGCGGCGAACCGATGCAGCGGCAGGGCGGTTACTATTCGCGCGTGGCGGGGCAACCGGCCTTCATCCGCTCGGAAGACAATCGCCGCCGCTTCGCCGCGAATTTGCCTGCCGCCGCGCGGCAAAGTACCGCGTATGCCGTGACGCCGCTGCAAGGCATTTTCCTGGGCCGCGATTTGCGCACCTTCCAGAGCAACTTGTCCGAGCAACTGCGCGGCCTGCCCGTGCGCGAGTTGGTGAGTTTGCTCTATCACGTGCGCGAGGCGCAGCGCAGCCATCGCCGCGATCTGATCCGCGCGGCCGAGACGATTGCGGAAAGCCGCCTGAGCGCGCAAAGTCGCAGCGTGCAAGAGTTGGAACGACTCACGATCGGGATGCGGGAAAATCTTTACGAAGGTTTCCTTGAGGAATTGACCGAGAATTTCCGGCATATTTTGTATGGCCGCGAAGAAGACGTGATCGGCCTGCACATCATATCGTACTTCATCGGCCGCTCCAGTCCGCAGTGGCGTGACCGGCCCACGTCGCGGCGCTCGCCCGGCAGCGGCGCGGAACGCGGCCAGCAAATTCTGGCCAACATCGCGGAGATCATTCCGCTGGCGAAGCAGGGCAGTCTGCTGCGCGCCATCGCGCACAATCAGGCGCAGAGTGTGGTGCTGGGCGTCAATCAACTGACCACCGGCCTGTTTCGTGCGCTGGAACGCTTCGCACAAAAATCGTTTGCCGAGGCCGAACGCGAGCGCATGATCGCCGAGCGCCTGCTGCCGCACCTGCCCGTGTATGAAATCCTCAGCACGCTGCGGCTGTATCAGGACTGGCAAGGCGACGTGCTCAAGCGCATCGAACCCGCCTTTCCGGCCGGAAATTCGGCCTTTGTGGCGCTGCGCGAAGACAACGATGCGCGCCAGCGGTATCTGCCATTGTTCCAGCAGGAACTCGTGCGGCGGCACGGCGTCAACGTCAACGACTTCTTCACCGACGGCGTTTTCATCCCCGACATCCTGCCCGCGCTGCGGCCCGATCTGGCCGTGTTGTTGCAGGCCGATCTGTTCAACACCGATCTTGATCGCATGCTCGATCATGTCGCGGGGCGCGTCGATGAGGCATGGCGCGCAGAGGCCACCCGATTGCTCCAGCAGCCCCGACAGATCCAGCACTGGCGATCGATCATCTGGGACGTGATGGGCGATTCGATCTATCAGCGGGTGCAGAGCTTCGCCGAACTGGCGACGGCGCTGTACGGCTTCTCCGCTAACCGATCGGCCTCGGCAGCCTCGACGGCCGCCCGTGGCGCGAAGTTGACGCCTGCGTTGGCGGGCTTCTTCCGCACGGCCCGCGCCGATGACGAGATGCGCAACTTCCTGATGGGCGCGCTGGAATATTTAGGCTCCGTGGCCGAGGGCAACATCGAGGTGCCGGTCGCCATCATCCGCGCGATGAACGATGTGGAACGCCTTGCGCAGATCGAGGAGAGCGCGCTGCCGCCGGAGAAGATGGATGCGCTGCGGCACGCGCTGTTGCAGATTGCGAGGCTGGCGGGGGAGAATGGCTGACAATCGCCCTCACCCTCGCGCTAGCGCGCGTCCTCTCCCAACGGGAGAGGGTACGCACTCCCCTCTCCTTCCCGTGTCCGCGAAGCGGCGGGACGGCTGGCCGCTAGGAGAGGGGCCGGGGGTGAGGAGCCGGTCGCCATCAGCCGCGCTATAAACGATGTGGGGAACGGTGGTTTGACTCTGAGGATGGGATGGCGATACAATCAAGCCGCAGATTCGTTGTGGTATTCTCTCTGCCATGTCGTTAGATCAAACGAAGGGTTTCAATTGCGAGAAGCGGGCATGAAGCGACTTGCCGTCATAGCCATGACTCTTGTAGCATTGACTGCCTCCTGCACTCGAATACCGATTGCAGCAGATACTTCGGCCTTTTCACCAGAAGAGCAAAAAGTTATTGCCGCCGTAGGAGCACGTTATGAATCAGGATTCTATTTCAGTCGTGCCGACTGCGTCCAAGCCGTAGAAAATGGGACGATACAACAATGTGTATTCCCGGTTGGCGTAGAACTTTTGACAAGGCCGGAATGGAAGCAATTACTCTCCAACACAATTTTCTATCTGGTTGATATCGGCAGTTGGCGTTCGGCCAATGGGCTTCTGCCGCATGAAGGTCAAGACGGTGGTATTGGCCGTCAAATAGTCGCTTGGCAGAATGGACAGGCTTACCACATTGAAAATTTCGACCGCTTGCTTGAAGATAGTGCAATTACCATCAATGATACTAACCGCGAATTGGTCGCTAGATCGTTTGCCCTTATGAGCATTCCGGATTATCTAGGTGGAGATGTACGTTTCTTGGAGTGGAAGCCCGTCAAACCGGGCACTTATCGCCACAACTACACTCATGCGTTGAAAGCATGGACAGAGACTTGGGGATGTGAAGTGTTTTGGTGGTTTGTATTCAGTGATGAACATATAACTATCGCCTCGCGCAGCGGCGGCTCATGCCAAATAGACGAATATGGCAACTATATCAAAGACAGTACGCACTTTCAATTTGGTGATGCAGCAATCGTTCCACTTGGTGTGCCACCCTATTTCCAAGATTATCGTTTCAATAGATAATTGCGATTCAGAAGTTCACCCCGCCGATGCCGCCGCGAATGAGGGGCGGTAGGGGTCCAACAGCGGACTTTGAAGCGGACAAACGGACGGAATCGGACGCGCGCGTAGGGGCGAGGCATTCGCACACGAATCACAGTTGATCGGAATGCCGAACACGGCTCGGTTGCTGATCGATCTGGATCGCATGGCGAATGCCTCGCCCCTTCCATTGCCCCCAACAAACTCAGCCGCCGAGGATCACTCCTCGGCGGCTGATGCGTTTTAGCCTGTCCCTACCCCGTCAAACTCATTGATCGACGCGCAACTTATGCTATGATGAACCGCCTGATCCGGTTACAGCGCGAGCGGGCACACAGCCGTTTTAAGGGACATAGGGGGACACTTCAACATGGGGCAAGAC
>JAGOBP010000135.1 GCA_017999195.1 Thermoflexales bacterium | reverse complement strand
GGCGTACGGTGAAGTCGGCATCACGAACATTTATGTGACGAACGATCCAACCTATCTGTATTGGCGGTTCGATACGCTCAGTAACACCGACTGGAGTGAAGCCGGTTATTTTGCGGTGTGCCTGGATTCGGACAACAATCTGGGTACTGGCCTAGGTTGGGGGCCATGTTCAGCCGGCACCGATTATTTTGTGGCGTTGGAGCCGAGTTTTGGAACGGCTGAAATCTGGAATACCACGCTGACTGCAACCGTGCCCTATACTGTGGCCGTTGCAACCGTTGGCAATACCACTGAACTGGCCTTTGAACTTGCCGCGCTGGGTTATACCGCCACCAGCTGCGATCTGGGGTGTGATATTCCCACTGCGTTCCGTATGGATGCGACTCAAGTCTTTGTGAATTCCAACGGTTCGCTCGGGGCACCGGCTGATTATGAAGCCGTCGCGCCGGCCGCCTTTGGTGTGACGCCACGCGTCGGATCGGGCAGCCCTACGGCGATAAATCTAGCCGAATTCAATGCCCGTGTGGTCAATGCCCGGTCATTTGATTGGCGCGTCATTGTCGCCTTAAGCGTGCTGGTGCTCGGGTTGATTGCTGTTCGTCGAATCAAGAACTGAAACTTCCATAATTTCGGGAGGATAAGAATATGGTACGCAAGACTTTGTCGATTTTGATGGTTGTAACGCTGCTCTCGGGGGCGTTTGTGTTTGCGCCGGCGGGTGTGGAAACGGCAATCGCTGCTCCCAATGCTGCGGTTACGTACAACCTGTACGCCACCGACGGCTACATTAGCCTGGCCGACGGCAAGCCGCTGTACATTTACGGCTTTGTGGGCGGGCGTAGCACAGACAATTTGAGTTATTATGATCCTACCCTTCAGGCGGCGGTTCCGTACTCTGGCACGAATTCCACGCCTCAACCCGCGCCTGCACCGTCTGGTGGTATGCGCACGGCTGCTGAACTACCCTTGTTGGGCAAAGCGCAACTGCCTGGCCCGGCGATTTACGCTGCTACAGGCGATGTGGTCGAGATTCGCCTGAAGAACTTGGGTATTCAGGCGAACACCATCGCGCCTAACGATCCGCACTCGATCCACCTGCATGGCCTGGACGTGGATGCGGCCAACGACGGTGTGCCAGAGACCTCCGTCGGCGCGGTGCCAGCCAATCTGTGCAATGACGGTACCTCTGATACAACCGGTACAGTTGCCAGTGACTTTGATTGTGCCACACAGGGCGGCTTGGCACCCGGTGCGGGTAATGTGATTGTCTATATGTTCACACCCGAAACCCCCGGCACGTCCATGTGGCACTGCCACCAGGAAGCCGACATTCACGTGCAGATGGGCATGTACGGCGCGTTGGTCATTTACAACCCGACCGACCCGGCTTACCTCAACGGCGGCCCGGGCAAGGGCTTTGGCGGTACCTATAACGGCTTCAAGTACGACCGAGACATGATTCTCTTGTTGTCGGAAGTAGATACCACCTTCCACGATGCCGAGGGTGGTCTGTATGATACGCTGTATCCAGCAGTCACCGTCACGGCGACCAACGGCACAACCGCAACCATTCCGGGCACATCCAAGCCGATCGTGTGGAATCCGATCGATTATCACCCGCAGTATTGGCTGATCAATGGTTTGTCCTTCCCGGATACGATTCACGCCAACGCCGGTGTGGACTTTAACGAATGGAATACCGCTTACCAGAACTATGATCCATTCATCATCGGCAGTGTCGGCACCACCACCGGCTATGCTCATGATCAGTGGAACACGCCTGGCGAGAAAATCCTGTTGCGCATGATCAACATGGGCTATGAGGCTCAGCCGATGCATATTCACGGCTACCACCTCAAGGTCTTGGGTAACGATCAACGCCCATGGCCATGGAGCAACCGCGTTCTGTGGGGCAAACCCACGCCCTTTGGGCAGGGCCTTGAGAAGAACACCATCCTCATTGGCTCTGGTGAGACCTACGAGTTGTTGCTCGACATGGGGCAGCAAGCGTTAAGCTCCACCTATCCTGCCGGTACCCAAACGCGCTACGAAGCCGGCTCGACGCCTTATGCCAATGAGCCGCGCAGCAACACCGCGACGACATATCCCGGTATCCCGGATGCTGGTGATCCTGCTCCGGGTGTCGGTACCTACATCACTGGTCCAGTGGTCACGGGTGTGATGTTGCCCATTCAAGGCGGGATTATTGCCAATCCGGGACCGGATACAGCCGTGGTCAACGTGTCAACGGGGGGGCAGGTCTTCCCGTTCCACAATCACGACGATTATAAGGCCACCAATGACGGCTTCTATCCGGGCGGACAGTTCACGGCGGTGCTGGCACAACCGTAGTGCCGACTCTTCCAAAAATTGATGTTCGTGTGAGGGGTTAGGCAATTGGCCTAACCCCTCACCGTGTACCTGGCAGAGCGACATGAATGTAACCCTATAGACGTGAAGACTGTCAATTGTTTCAACCTGAAGCGTCTCATATAATGAAGTAGTAGATTAAAGAGACCACGATCTGCTCATTAGCCTAAGGAGGGGATGTGAGTTCACAACGATTGAGCCGGGGGAACTCCAAGCAAAAGCAGCCTTGGTGGCGCTGGTTGCCCATCGCGGGTGTACTGGTGGGGGCATTAGCCATTGGCGTGTGGCAGGTCAGCAGCCGCACCCCCGACACGCAAGTGCGGGAAGCGCCCGAAGCCGAACGGATTTTGGCCGTGCAAGCCAACATGCCCTTTCAGATTTTGATCCCCGCCTACCTGCCGCCCCAATTTGATCGGGCCAACGTTGAGATTGACGTCTCGCAAATCGGCCCGGGCGGCGAGCCGATGGTGCATCTCGCCTACCGTTCTTCCAAGGGCACGATGTTCTTCCGCGAATGGGTGCCGATTAATCCCGACAAAGAAATCCTATCCGGTTCGCGCCCGATCGAAACGCAATGGGGCAATGGTTGGCTGTTAAAGCAGGGCGAAACTCTGGCCGCAATCTGGGCGGATGTCGGCCCCATGCGCATTTCGGCCTACAGCCCCGATCAGAAGGCGGTCACTGTCGAGCAGTTGCTGCAAATGGTCAACACGCTTGGCCCAGCCTCCAACTCGCAAGTTTTCTCATTCAGCGTCGATTTGCCGTCGGTTCGTCAGGTCGAGCCGCCGCCGCCGTATGAAGTGCCCATCAAAGACGGCGTGCAAGAGTTCACACTGGTGGTTACCCCAGGCGGCTATGATCCGTTGCGCTTCAGCGTACAGCAGGGCTTGCCGGTACGTATGACCTTTCGTGCGTTGGGGCAGGTGGGCTGCGGCAAAGAATTGGTTTTGCCCACCGACTCACGGAATACGCTCTCGGTCTACCTCAAGAGCGACACTGAAATTCGCACGGTCGAATTCATGCCGTCCGAAGCAGGCACGTTCCTGTTCAACTGTTCGCATCAGATGTATCGCGGTGTGATGACGGTTCGCCAGTAAATGATGAAGCTGCTTGCGATCAGTCTGCTCGTGTTCGTGTTGGCTGGCTGTGCGGCCCCGGCCACACCCGATCGGCCTACCGCGCCGAGCGAGGCCACCGCGTCGATCGTGGTCGCAACGCCCACGCTTGATCCGGTCGCACAAGCCGCTCTGGAAGCGACCCGCATCGTGCAGAGCGCCCGCGCCACAGCGATCATCAAGCAAGCGCAGGCGGAAGCGGCCGCGCTCTCGCAGTCAACGGCCACGGCCGCGCCGATCATGACTCCAACGCCCGCAACGCCGGTGGTTGTTACTAGTGCGCCAACGTTAACGGGCACTTTGGCCGCGGTTGCCGCCGCGACCCCATCGGTCCCACCGACGCCCGCACTCGAGCCGACGGCCTCCATCCGCTTGGTGCGAGTCGGCTTTGCCGCCAACGGCGAGTACATTCACGTTGAATACTTCGCGCCGCCGGTGTTGATTGCTCAATGGCGGCAAGGGCTTTTCTCGGTGATCGACGAGACGACGGGTGA
Source organism: Thermoflexales bacterium (assembly GCA_017999195.1). Taxonomy (GTDB): domain Bacteria; phylum Chloroflexota; class Anaerolineae; order Fen-1058; family Fen-1058; genus JAGOBP01. The sequence goes on along the minus strand of JAGOBP010000135.1, from coordinate 4,737 downwards.
GGTCTACAACGAAGTGCCCACCATGCCGATTGTGGGACCGATGATTGGCCGGCCGGTGAAGCCCGAGCAGATGGCCTATGTTATGCTGGTAAATCGGCCACCGGAATTACAGCCAGGCGCGATCGTGACGGTGCTGCTGGATAAGTTTCGATTTGAGCATATTGTAGTCGAGCCTTAGTGAAGTCGAGTTGACCTATGAACCTTACTCGTCTGGCAATCAACAACATCAAAGGCAAAGCGTTTCGAAGTTTTGTGGTGGCCGTCTGCGCGCTGTTGCTGGCCGCCTTCGCGCTGACGACCACGTTGATCATGCGTGGCTCTGAAACCAGCCTGCGGCTGGCCTTAGAGCGTCTGGGCGCAGACATTGTGGTGGTGCCCACTAGCGCCGTGACCAAAGTGGAAACGGCCTTGCTGATGGGCGTGCCCGCTGACGCCTGGATGCCGCGCGCCATTTGGGAGCAAGTCAAGGCCATTCCGGGTGTGGAAAAATCTTCGCCGCAACTGTATTTGTCCACCCTGAAAGACGCGGCCTGTTGCTCGGTCGATAATATGTTTTTGGTCGTGTACGATCCGGCCACCGACTTTACCTTGCAGCCGTGGCTGAAAGAAAAATTCGGCGCGGGCCTTAAACTGGGCGAAGTGGTGGGCGGCAACTACATCTTCACACCCGAAGGCTCTGAAAACATCTTGATTTACGGCTATTTCGTGACCTTGCGCGCCAACCTGGAAGCGACCGGTACCGGCCTCGATCAGACGATGTTCTTCACCGAAGAGACCGCCCGTGACATCGCCCGCATCTCGCAAGATCGCGCGGTGACCCCGTTGAACCTGCCCGCCGACACCATCTCGGCGGTGATGGTGAAGGTTGCGCCTGGCACGGATGCGCACGAAGTGGCCGTGCAGATTGCTAAAGACATTCCCGATGTCACGCCGATCGAAAGCCCCAATCTGTTCCAGACCTATCGTAAGCAGTTGAGCGCCATGCTCAGCACGATGCTGGTGGTGCTGGGCTTCACGTGGTTGTTGGCCGTGGTGTTGATTGGCCTGGTCTTTTCGATGGCGGCGTATGAACGGCGGCGCGAGTTGGGCGTGTTGCGTGCCCTGGGTGCGACGCGTAATTTTGTGATGCGCTCGTTGTTGACTGAAGCCGGGCTGTTGGCCCTGGGCGGCGGCGTGGCCGGGGTCGTGATCGTCGCGCTGGGTCTATCGGTGTTTCGCAAAGCCGTCTTTGATAATCTGGGTATCCCGTTTGTTCTGCCGGATATTCCGGGGTTGTTGTTGCAAGTCGGCCTGGGTTTGCTGTTGGCCTTGCTCAGCGTGACCTTGGCCGCGTTGATTCCGGCCTATCGCATCAGTCACGAAGACCCCGCCGTCGCGATGAGGGAATGAACCGTGATCGAATTACAGCAGGTCGCCAAGACGTATCAAATGAGCAAAGAGAACGTGGTCAACGCGGTGCGTGATGTGACAACTACGATCAAGCTCGGCGAATTTGCGGTGATTACGGGCCGATCGGGTTCGGGCAAAACCACGCTGTTGAATCTGGCCGCGGGCTTGACCAAGCCGACATCGGGCAAAGTTATTTTAGATGGCGTCGATTTGTGGGGCTTATCAGATAATCAGCAATCGGCGTTGCGGGGCAAATCACTCGGCTTTATTTTTCAGTTTCCCAGTCTGCTGCCCGCGTTGACCGTGATCGATAACGTCCGGTTGCCGCGCACGTTCCGATCGGCGGGTGGCGGGCCGGAGGATGACGGGCTTGATCGGGCGGCGGCTTTGCTCAAGAGCGTGGGGTTATCGGACAAAGCCAGGGCTTATCCGCGACAACTATCGGCCGGGCAGCAGCAGCGGGTCGTTATCGCGCGGGCCTTGATGAATGATCCCAAGGTGCTGCTGGCGGATGAGCCGACGAGCAATCTGGACGAGCAGACCGAGCGTGAAATCATGGATTTATTCCGCGAAATTCACGCGCAGCGGCAATTGACGGTCGTGATGGTGACCCACACCACGCAGTTGATCAGTTACGGCACGCGCGCCATCGAAATGGCGAACGGCCAAATTATCAATGGACGGAACTGACATGAAACTCTTTCGATGGTTGAGCCTGGTGTTAATTGCGGCGGCGGTGTTGGCGGGTTGCGATGATCCCAACGCGCCCAATGAGCCGCGCCTGGAAGTGGTCAATGCGTGGGCGCACACGGCCGTGATGGTCGAGGGGAGCGCGTCTACCAGCGCCGCGTACATGACCATTCGCAACACCGGCAAAGTGGACGATCGTTTGATCGGGGCGACGTCGGACTTTGCGCAGTTTGTCGAACTGCACACGACCGAAGAGCGCAACGGCGTGATGATGATGGCCCCCGTAAAATTTGTGGCCGTTCCAGCGCGCGGCCAGGCCGAATTGAAACCGGGCGGCCTGCACGTCATGTTTATCAAGATCAAACATGGCCTGAACGCGGGCGATAAAATCAACCTGACGCTGGAGTTTGAGAAGTCCGGCAAAATGGACTTGGAGATCACGGCCCGCGAACCGTAATCGTCACCCCGATTGTTCTACCGACGCCCGACGATTGTTCGCGCGTCGGTTTTTGTTGTGTGGTCGGGTATAATACTGGCCCTATGCGCTATCACGATCGAATTTACGGCGACTTCGAGATTGATCACCCGGCGGTGCTGGCCGTGATGCAGACGCGCGCCATGCAGCGCCTGCACGGCGTTTTGCAGCACGGCATCACGGGCTTGATCGGTATCACGCATCCCACTTCGCGCTTCGAGCACTCGCTGGGCGTGATGTGGCTGGTGCGGCATTTGGGCGGCACGCTGAACGCGCAGATCGCGGCGCTGCTGCACGACATCAGCCACACCGCCTTCAGCCACGTCATCGATTACGTGGTCGAGAATCACGATCACCAGAGTTATCACGAAGACAAAAAAGCGTGGTTTGTCGCTCAGAGCGATGTGCCCGCGACCTTGATTAGGCACGACATTGATCTGGCAACTGTCCTTCACGAAGAAGAGTACGCATTGCTGGAACAACCTGCGCCCCGCCTGTGCGCCGATCGGCTGGACTACTTCCTGCGGGACAGCGTTGATCTGGGCTTAGCCTCACTGGCCGAGGTGCGTGCCGCGCTCGATCATCTGGTCGTGGCCGACGGGCGCATCGTCACCAATGATGTCGCTGTTGCCCACTGGTTGGCCGACACCTACATGGCCGCCGACAAACAGAGTTGGGCCAACTTTCGCGAAGTGGGCGTGTATGAAGTCACCGCGCGCGCGATACGCGCCGCCCTGAATTTAGGCGCAATCACCGAAGCCGATTTCTGGCTGACCGATGCCGAGTTGTGGCGCAAACTGTGCGACGTTCAAGACGGTGATTTTCAACGGCAAATTGCTTTGATTTCACCGGCTACGCGCTTCGAGTGGGATGACGTGTCGCCAGCGTTCAGAGTCAGCACCAAACTCCGCACGCTCGATCCCGATGTGCTGATCGAGGGCCGGTTGTTCACGCTGTCCGAACTCGATGCGGACTTTGCCCGTCAGCGCACTGCCTACTTGCGCGACAACACCGGCAAGTGGCCGATGCGCGTCATAGCCTGATCCACGCATCCACACGAATTGGTTTAGGTTACGACTGTGACTCCTCGATACCGCTGGCTGCTGATCCTGATCATCTTGTTGGCCTGTGGCCTGCGGGTCTTTCACCTCGACACGCAGAGCGTCTGGTATGACGAGGGCTTAAGTATTTACCTGGCTCAGCAACCGCCCGCGCAGGCTATTGCCTTGAGTGCCACGACCGATCATCCGCCGTTGCACACGTTGTTGCTCGGTGGCTGGCTGTTTATCACTGGTGACAGTGACTTTGCCGCACGCTATCTTTCGGTGTTTTTCGGCGTGTTGATGGTGGCGTTGACGTTTGCGGTGGGCCGCAAAGTGGATGAGCGGGGTGGTCTGATCGCGGCCGGATTGATGGCGTTGTCGCCCTTCGCCGTGTACTACTCGCAGGAGACGCGAGGCTATACGTTGTTGACCACACTCGTGCTGATCGCCACACTGGCATTTATTCGGCTCATGCGTGGCGATCACCGTCGGCGCATTTGGCTGATCTATATCGCCTCGCTGAGTGCGGCGTTATACACTCACTATTTTGCGGCCTTTGCTTGGGCGGCGATCAACATTGCTTGGTTGGTATTGTTTGTTTGGGGTTCTACAAGAACTCACCGCGAAGGCGCGAAGACGCCCAGAAATGTTATAAGCGGAACCCTTCGCACCTTTGCTTCTTGGCTGATTGCGCAAGTCTTCATTCTCTTGGCGTTTAGTCCGTGGTTGCCTAATGCCTTGGCGCAAGCCGGATCGAATGCCACGTATTTTCCGGGGCGCGTGACGTGGGAAACGGTCGTCGGGGATGCATGGCGCGCCTTCACTGTGGGCGAGTGGGGCGATGCGTCCGTCGTCGGGTGGGTGTGGCTGGCGTTGATTATCCTTGGGTTGGTGGTTGCGATTAGTCACCGCCGAGACGCAGAGAACGCTGAGAAACACAAGGCGATTTTGCTCTTGCTAGCGATCGTGATTGTGCCCTTGGTCTTGATGTCGGGTCTGGCGTGGCTGAAGCCTAAATTCGCGCCGCGCTATTTGCTGCCGTCATTGCCCGCAGTTGTTGCGCTGGCCTCGGTCGGAATTGTGGCGTTGATCGATGGCTTGCGCGCCCGCTATTGTCAGCCCGCCTCGATCGGCTTGGCG